>JAUPKO010000773.1 GCA_030837395.1 Actinomycetota bacterium
ACGCCTGGTCGCCGCCACGAGCCACACACTCGACGGTCCCGTCCGTTTCATGGGCGTCTGCATTCCCTGGGCCGCGGCTCATGTAACGACCGGGCGCCGAGACGCAGCACGATGGCAGGAGCACCTACAGTTCCTCGAGGCACTCGGCACCCTCCTGCGCGAGCATCCTCCGTCCATGCCACTAGTCGTGATGGGTGACTTCAACCAGAAGATCCCCCGCACGAGTGCACCGCGGCGCGTCAGCGAGGCCATGGAGCTAGTTCTCGGCCCACTCCACGTCCTGACTTCCGGCGACGTTCGTGGGCTGCCCTCGGGAACAATCGACCACATCGCCGTCTCCTCTGATCTGGTCTCGACGGACGTATTCGGGATCCCGCGCGTCGGTGATCGAGGCATGGCGCTCAGTGACCACGACTTCGTCGCGGCGAACCTCGTCACCCGTAGTTGAGCGGACGCCAGCACCCCAGCGACACGGCTCTCGGATCCTGCGTCTCGCCGAGCCATCTGCTCAAGAGGTGCATGGACAGTGACGCGTCCGCGGTCTGGCTTATGCGGCTCCATGACTGGGGTACCAGGCCGTCATCGCCACCCACGCCTCGGCCAGCTCGCCCGTCATCTCCGCGAGCTCCTCGACCGTGAGCGACGGTTGGCTGGTGGTCCGGCTGACGATGAGCTCGTCTCCGAACCTGGTCTCCTCGCCCAGTTCAATCACCGACGGGCTGCCGGTCGAGGCTGAGGGCACGGCACGTCGCCTGTAGCGGCGGTACGGCAGGAGAACGATGACGCTGTGCTCGTAAGCGACTGGGCCCGTGCCATCCCGGAGTCCCACGGACCGGCGGGTGACGTGCGGCTCGCCCACGTGCATGGAACCATGATCGCGTGTCCCGCTGACAGGCGCCGGAAACAACGAAAAGCGCCATACAGGCAAGACCTACGGGATCGTCAAGTCGAGTTCCTGCCGGGTGATACCAACGGAACCGGTGACCGGCGCCGAGCGGCTCAACCTGCCGGAGCCGAGGTACGACTCACAGCTCCGCCGCGGTCTAACCGAATACAGGAGACGCGTCACTTGAATGCGTGTCCGCTTCGACCGTCACAGCCGTCCCAAGGAGAAGGACGCCGACCGCGTCGCCACCGAAAGCGCTGGTGATGCCGCCGGCAGCCCCGAAGGAACTGCATTGCAGGCCGACAATGGCGTTGCCGCCCATCTCCGAGGCGGCCCATCGAAGTCCAGTCATGGCGCCCGAGAGCGCTTCGTTACCTTTCGTTGTCGCAGTGAGCCCGCTCGATCCTGAGAGCATGCTTACGGTGCCATGCGCCGCGAGAATGCGATGTCCTGGAAGTGCGGCCAGTGTCGTCACCCGGGCGACGTCCACAGGGGGCCTGGCGAGTGGGGCGAGCGGACCGACGTTGTGGATCGGCTTGCCACAGTTGTTGCAGGTCTCCACGCCCTCGTTAATGGAGGTCCCGGCCCTGCTCTGCTTGACGAGGCCGCATCCGCATGTCTGCATCTAGTCTCCTTCAACGGGCGGTGCGCCGGTTCACCGACGGCTCGTGGCGGACACTTCACCCTCGTCCATCGTATGACCGACAGCCTGTATCACCGATGCGGCCTGGGCCGTGGCATCCCATCGCTACCGCGGCAGGCAATAGGCGTTCGTGGGGAGCGCTGATTCCCCACGTTAGCGACGTCCACGTATCGGTGTGCTGTGGAGTGCGCGCAAGACGCCGAAAGGCCCTGTGTGCCCGCGGCGGAGTACCCGACCGAACATCGGCACTGAGGTGGGGTGACATGCGATTCGGGCATGTACATGTGTCCATGGTCGTGAGTCCCAGTGGCATCGCCAGAAACGACGAAAGACCGCCATGGCCCCCGACCCGGCGGATGCCGAGTCGGGGGCCATGGGTGTTCTACGCGGTGGCGAGGTAGCCCACAGTGAGCCAGTCGCGGGCCGCGGCCTTCGCTGCTTTTGTGGCGGCTCGCCGCTGGGCCGAGCTGATCGGTCGTCCGTGCCGGGCGATCTGCTCGAGCTGACCGACGGCGGCTCGTGCGGCGGCGGTGGCGAGATCGCGCTGCTGGGGCTCAGGCAGGTCGGCGGGGACGCCGTCGACCCTCACGGACCCGTCGGGCTCGATGACTACCCGGAGCCGGGACACGATCGCCTCGAACGCCCCGTCTTGCTCCACTGCCCCGAGGTCGCTGGAGTGATCAGTTGTCGGTCCCTGAGGACGAGGCCCACCCGCCTGCCACAGCCGGACCCCCGCGAAGACGGTCACGGCAGCGAACGAGAAAGCGAGGCCGGCGAGGAGCATCCACGGGTTCGTCGCCCACGCCACGAACCCGACCGACGCCGGCACTGCCTGAATGAGCCGGGTTGCCAGGGCACCCTGGGTGACGACGTGGACAGCGAGCAGCCCGCTGAACACCGTCGCCAGACGGGTCGTCACCGCCCGCACCAGCGGCGTGGACGTCAGCATGGCCACGAGGCTGGCGGCCTGGCTGAGGGCGTGCTCGATGGTGTCGAACAGCCCCGTGATGCGGGCCTGAATGGCGTCGATGACCTGGCGGAGCCGCTGACCCGCCTGCGGGGTGGCGATGTCGATGACACCGGCGACCTGTCGGACAGCATTGGCGCTGCCCCGCCCGAGCCAGCGCAAGCCCCGTGCCAGGAGACGGCCACCGGCGCGGGTGGTGCGGCCGATGGTGCCGGTGACGGCGGTGTAGCCCTGGTCGGTGGCCACGACGGCGAGGGTGGCGTCGGCGACCGCGCGGGGCAGATGCCACGCCAGTCGCAGGGCGCGACGAAGATGCTGACCCGCGGTGGCCAAGCCGCGACCGAGGCGGGCGATCAGTGCCCGGGCATAGGCCAGGGCGGTGGAGGGTCCCGAGACGGTGATGGACACAGTGCGGGGTGCTGCGTACGACATGACTTCTCCTTCGCATGACGAAGCCCCGCAGCCGAGTTGCTGCGGGGCACAGGTGAGGCCACCGGCGGGATGCCGGTGGCCCAGGTGATGCTGGTGTTGCGGGGCGGGTTGCTAGTCCTCGTCCCAGTCGGTGCGATCCCACAGGCGGGCGGACTCGCGTTCGTCCTCCCATGAGCGCCTGCTGTAGGTGCTGCTCGGCCGGCTCGAGTAGGCGGTGGTGTGCCGGCGGCTCAGCCCCAGCCACTCGGTGAGCAGGACCGCCAGGGATGCAGCAATCGCCGGTGATGCGGCGAGAACGCCGAGGACAGCGGTGCTCCCGGAGACGATCGACACCGGGTAGGAGGCGTCGGTCTCCATCCGCATCTGATGGCGTTCCTGAACGCCGTGGACGAACGACACGACTCCGTGTTGTGCGGTGGCCACCCAGCGGGTGACGAACCTCCATACGGGCTGTGCGAGCCGCCTGACGGCAGTCCAGAGCCACTGGATGAGCGCTCGCATGGCCGTCATGACGCCGCCTGCTGTCCAACAGTTGGACCAGCCTGGCTCCCGGCCATGAGGGCTGCCCGACGTAGAGCGGATGCCCGGGCCAGCTCCGGCAGGACATTGGCATAGACGTCGGCCGTGATCCCGATGTCGGAGTGCCCCAGCCGTGCCGACACCTCCTTCAACGACTCCCCACAGGCGAGCCCGAGGGTGGCGGAGGTGTGCCGAAGATCGTGGAACCTGATCCTCGGCAGACCGCGATCTGCGATCACCTGCTGGAACTGCCGAGACACCCACCAGGGCGTGAACGGCCGGTCGTCGCAGTCGGTGAAGACCAGGGCCTTGTGGCTGTTCTCCCCTTCCGGGCGGGAGGCCAGCTGCAGGCGGCGCAGGGCGATCACCGTAGCCGGATCCACGAACACGGTCCGTGTCCCGGCCCGTGACTTCGGTGGTCCCTCCACCGTGACGCCGCCGATGCTGAGGCGGGAGACCTGGACGAAAAGGAACCCGCCCGTGAGGCTGACGTGGCACCAGCGCAGCCCCAGCAGCTCACCACGGCGCATCCCTGTCACCAGCGCCAGACGCAGCAGCACCCCCAGCGCGTCATCGGTGAGGTGATCGAGGAAGGTGGCGGCCTCGTCC
>JAUPKO010000774.1 GCA_030837395.1 Actinomycetota bacterium
CGAAGCCCGGTCAGGATAGGTCTCCGCGAGCATCGCCTCGTCGAGGAAGTCGGCGACATCCTCCAGCGGGTTTCCGTCGATGATGGCCGTCTTGAGCCAGGTTCTCAATGCCCGAGCGCTGCAGACGAGAAGGCCCCGCCTGACCTGCGCCTTGGCCCACGCACCACGACGCGCCTCGTCGTCGGTGCTGAACAACTCGATTCGCAATTGGGGATGAGTCACACCCGCCCCGACTTCGAAGAAGTGCCGCCGGTCTTCCTCATCCTGGTCATCCTCAGTCCACATCGTTCGCTCCTCCTCAGGGCGGGTGAGCAGCATCCGGAGTGTCCGGCCTCACCCACGCTTGAGACAGTGCTCGCTTGCCGCCGGACTGCAACTAGGTGAATATTCGTTGCGCTCGGGTCCGGTTGTGGGGTGGGTGTCTGCCGAGGGAGCACACGACCCTCACCTGCAACCGAGATTGGCAGGCTGCAGGCTCGCGGGCGACACAATCCCGACTTGCACGCTCCCCTCGCAGCGTGGTGGCCGTCGCGAGGACACCTGGTCCATTGATCCGGTCGGCGGCTATCCGGTTCGACAGCCGGTTGAGCTTGCTGCCATCGCGTCAGACGTCAAAGAACCGGTCGATTGCTGCCGCGGCGGTTGCTTCGCCGCCGGTGGCCACGGAGACGAACTCGTATTCATCGGCATCGCGGATGAGACTCCGGATCGTGTCCGCTCTGCCGTGGGACATTCTGGGGTCGTCATGTCCACCCTCGACGTACAGCAACACAAGGACTGGCAGTCGCGCTCCTTCCTTCTTTAACCGAAGGACTCGGCCGAGGCGCTGCACCATCTGGCGACGCGATTTCGAGGTCGACACGATGATGGCCAGGTCGGCGTCGGGGATGTCAACACCTTCGTCAAGGATGCGCGGAGCCACGATCGCTTTCGTTTCTCCCGTGCCGAGTCGCTTCAGGGCAGCGTCTCGGTCTGCCTGTGTCGTGTCACCGGTGAGGACCTCAGCCTGCACTCCGAGTTTGTCAAGAAGACCCCACAGTTTCCTGGCAGGGTCTTTGTACATTGTGAACACCAACGCGCCCCCGGACGACTGCAGCGCTCCGGCCAGAGCACTCACTGACATGCTCTTCCCCTGAGACTGCTCCAAGATGGAGACGCACTCGCTGTATGCACCCGACCAAGCGGCCGCTTCCACCGCAAGCGCGTGTCTCGGGTTGTGCGCGATGCGGTGCACCTCCGCGTGGAATGTGCGAAACCGTCCCTTCAGGCGGTGCAGTCCCTCTGATCGCGATACAAGCGCCAGTTCAGCGTTCACGAGTCGGTCATGGGCTTGTTCGTATCTTCTCTGCTCTTCCGCGTTGAGTTTGGTGCCTATCAACAGCAGCCGGTAGGGGGACACCACCTTTTCGGCAAGTGCCTGCGGGTAGTCCAAGGCATAGACGATCCCACCGAAGTAGCCGCCAGACTCCTGCTCGTCCAGCGTCGCTGTCAGGCCCAATCGGATATCGAAACCGGGTGACAACGCTGGTCCACGCCCCGCTGTTTGGCGGTCACTAGTCCGGTAGTTGTGGCATTCATCCGCGATCAGCACAACGTCGCGATGATCCAGCCGGCCACCACGAACTCGTTCGGCGAAACTGTCCACTATCGCAATCACTAGACCGGAGTATCCGGACTCGGGGACGTTGCCGTCCCCGAGGAGTTGAACTTGATGAGGTGTGCCTTTGAGCATGTCTTCGGCCAACCTGGCCCACTGGTAGAGCAGAACTTTGCGGTGTACGAGAATCACGACCAGCCTCCCCGACTGCAACCCCTCCCACGCAGCTGCGAGACCGACGGTGGTCTTGCCCGAGCCTGTGATCGCCTCGATGACCCCGCGGCGTCCGTGTGCTGCCCATGTCTGCAACGCCTCCCGCTGCCAGCGCCGCATAGGTCGGCCGTTCAGTGCCGCTGCTTGCGCGGAGTCCACATCGAAGTCACTGCTGCGTCGGCGAAGGCGAGCCACCTCGGCGCGCGCCTCATCGGTCACGAGCAGTTCGCCTCGATCAATGGAGAAACGGCCCGCTTCGAGTACTTCCAACAGGTCCCATGTTGTCCCCGTGGATTCGGATTCGAACCCGGTCACCTCGCGTTCGTGTACGGGGCAGCGCACTGAGTGAACTATCCGGGCCGCAGAAGTCCGAGACAGGTGCCCGCTGTCATCGGCGGAACCGACGATTTCCTCAAGTGCCGCGTTGAGCATCACCGCGCACATCTGTTCAACTAGAGCCGGAGAATCCTCATGAACAGGTACATCCTTGGTGGCGGGCGCGCTCTCCAGGACTGGCCTGCCTGGTGAGTCCAGGATGTCTCGCACCGCCAGACTTGCCCACGCCGCTCGTTCTGGGTTGACAGTCGTCCTCGGCGAACGCAGATAGGCCAGTTGCTGCCAACGTCGCAACTCTTCATGATCGAACTGCCAGGAATGCACCAAGGCGGCAAAGCCGCTTGCGTCTAACCATTTGAGTCTCTGGACGGCCGCGCTGGCATCGTCGGCGGCCAAATCGTCGATCAGGGGCCGAGCGTTCGCCATGTCTATTGGACTGCCGGTCGCCAGTAGTGAATCGACCACCGCCCACGAAACCTCATCGTGATCCCCATGGGCAGTTGGCATCGGCGCCGGGCTTGAACCGGGCTCTTCAGTCGCCCCCGAGATTTCACCTAGCTCATCCTCAACAGCGGGGAGGCCTTGATCAGTTGATTGATGGCGTGTTGCGTCGCGTACGGAGGCCTCGTATTTCTCGTACCAGTATCGCGCCGCCGGAATATCATCCGCGTCCGCAGCCATCTCTCCCAACTTGCGCATCGAACCCTTGTCGCCCTTATCAGCAGCAAGGGTGTACCAGCCGCGGGCCTGCTCCACCTCGTCCGCGTTCCTGGCGATCCCACCGAGGTAGAACATTGCGTCAGTGTGACCGGCGTCGGCGGCACGGACAAACCAGTCACGGGACGCCTCCGCCTCACCCGCATCGTCCGCGAGCTGCCCAAGCCTGAACATCGCATCGCTGTCGCCTGCGTCGGCGGCACGCGCGTACCAATCACCGGCCCGCTCGTAATCACCGACCTGGGTCGCGAGCCACCCGAGCCGAAACATCGCGGTGCTGTCCCCCGCGTCGGCGGCACGCACGAACCAGTCACGGGCCTGCCCCACCGCACCCGCCTCCTGCGCGAGCACCCCAAGCCTGAACATGGCCCTGCCGTGACCGGCGTCGGCGGCACGGACAAACCAGTCACGGGACGCCTCCGCCTCACCCGCATCGTCCGCAAGTTGCCCAAGCCTGAACATCGCCCCGCCGTCACCTGCGTCGGCGGCACGCGCATACCAATCACCGGCCAGTTCCGCCTCACCCGCCTCCTGCGCAAGCACCCCAAGCCTGAACATCGCCCCGCCG
>JAUPKO010000775.1 GCA_030837395.1 Actinomycetota bacterium
CCGACGCTGACCCCGGAAGAAGCCGCACAGTACGAACAGTTCAAACGTGCGAACCGGGGCGCAGACGGTCGCACTACCCTGACACCAGAAGAGGCCCGCCAGTACGAACAGTTCAAACGCGACAACCCCACACGCGCCACCGGACGCGATCGCACGCCGCGCGAAGACAGGGCCAAGCGAAAGGCGGGGACGTCGCGCACTGCTGGACAAGACATCGACGACAACAAACGCATTCAGCAAGACCCGCCAGGACGGGAAAGGTAACGCGATGACCGAAGACGAACCCACCCATGACGCGACTGGTAGTGACGGTCAGCCCACGCCAACACCCGATCACATCGTCGTGCGCAACCGTGACGAGTATCGGCAAGCGCTGAGCAATCCATCAGTGTCCTCGGTGACGATCGATAGCCCAGACGCATTCAGAAACGAAACACTGGACGTCCCAGCGTCGATGACGGTGCATATCGAAGGCGACACCCGCATCGCCGCGATCACCGGCGACGGTATAGCCACCATCAGTGGGCGCGCCCACATCGACCAGGTGGGAGGCAGCCTCACCGTGACCTCAATGACCGGGCGTTCCTCAATCGGCGTCGTCACAGACACCGCACACGTCATCGACGTCAAAGACAGGGCACACATTCAGACGGTGAACTCCCGCGCGAACGTCAGCAGCATGCATGCCCACGCGGCCATCGACACCGTCGGCGGTCAAGCCCGAATCGGATACGTCCACGCCCCAGCACGTATCGGAGCCGTCACCGGCAACGCCCGAATCGAAGGCCGCGACTCAGCCGCACGCATTGGAGCCGTCACAGAATCTGGCTACGTCGCGCCACGCACCAAATCCACCGACCAGACCACAGCCCCAACAACGAATGCGGGTGCTTCGTCGCGGCGTTCGGCGCGACCACGTTCGCGTGCGCTCACCAGTGCGACCCGGACCGCAACACGATTCGTGCGCGGAGAAATCGACCGGGAACTCGCAGCCGGACGCACCCTCGCCTCTGACGCCGCCAGCCACGAAGCCAGCCGCTAGCGCGCGTTTCGCTCCCACTCAGCACAACACCGTCGCCATCAAGGAGGCCACCGAATGAAGGTCGAACTACTCGTCATTGACGGTTGCCCACACGCGAAGGCGGCCGCTGAGCTGATCGCGACTGCGCTTGAGCGAAGTGGACGACCTCAAGCGACCGTGACGACGACCCTCGTCACTGAGGACAATGTGGCCCAAGTGGCGGGATTCCGTGGATCACCGACGTTCCTCATCGACGGGGTGGACGCCTTCCCGGCATCGGCGGCGAGCATTTCAGTCTCCTGTCGGGTGTATCAAACATCAGATGGGATGAGAGGCCTACCGGAGCTGGGTGACCTAGTCGACCGTGTAAGAGCCGCAAGCTGATCTCATGGGCTGGCTAAGCGTGTGCCAACACGAACTACCGGGCTCTCAATCGGGATCTAGGTTTCAAGCTGGGTGGGCGGCGGTGGTTGCCGTGGAGGGGTGTGGCGGTCGCTTTCGCAGTTCTTGAGGGCGGTGGCTATGCGAGGCAGGCTCGTCCACAGCCACCGTTCATGCCAGGCGATCATGTGGTCCCCAATGTCGGCGGCTTGGGCTTCGCGTGCCGCGAGCCAGGCGTGCCATAGCGCGGCGATCTGTTCGCTGGCCCCGACGTGGGCGGGCCAGCACGGCGCGATTCGGTTGCTGCTTGTCAGCTCGTAGTTTTCATTCAGCCAGTCCACCCATGCGGCCAGTTCGGCCCACTCAGCGTCGGTCGCGGTGACAACCCATGACTGGTGTTTGTTGTGGGCGCTGCTCGGCCCGGCTTCCAGCGCAGTAATGCGCGCCACGGCGTGGTCGAGGTCGTTGTCGAGTTCTTCAATGTAGGCCTGGAGTCCTTTGACGATGCCCGGCAACAGTTCAAGGCTGTCGTCGTGGATGTCAGGCATTGCTGGCCCGGGCGTAGGTGCGTCGTGCATCGGCGAGGGCGGCCTGGTCATCGCGGAGCGTGATGGCGTCGGGGCCGTCGAACCAGCGAGGCAGACGCACCATGACCGCGCTCATCGTGCGATGAACAAGCAGCGCCTGGTCGGGGTGGTGTTCGCCGAGGCGTCGGATCTCATCTGCGCGCAGCACCACCTTCTCCACGGTTTGCGCGCCAACACTTGCCGCAGCTCCGGTTCCGTTCACGGTGTGGGTGGACTTCACCACCGATACCTCACCTACCAGCTTGGAGACACGGGCCAACGTGTCGGTGTCACGGACACCGGGCAAGATCACTTCGACTGTGAGGTTGTCGTTGATGATCGCCGCACCGTTATCGCCCCACCGCTGTTTGAGTTGGGCATCGGACTGCCACGCGGCGATCACCTGCAACCCCCAGCCACGGGCGTCAGAGAGAAGATCGGGAAATGTTGGCAGCGGTGCGACGTTGGTCAGTTCGTCCCCGCATAGGCGCATCGGCGGGTCCAGGCGCCCCGCAATCGTGTGGGCGGCTGCCTGTTTACCGGCGTCGACGACGGCCTGGAGCAGCATCGCGCACAGCGGGGCCAGGTTTTGTGGTCGGTTGGAGTCACCCTCGTTGTAGAGGGTGTCGGATGCGGTAACAAACGCGGACGGATCGAACTCGACGCGCTCAGGTGACGGGGTCAGCCAGGCCAGCTTCGCAGTCGTGGCGACGGGCGAGATCAGTTGTTGCAGCGTCTTTTGGGTGTCGGCG
>JAUPKO010000776.1 GCA_030837395.1 Actinomycetota bacterium
CAAGTACCGCGACGGCACCACCAAGTGGATCCTGCGGCGGGCCTTCGAGAGCATCCTGCCGCAGGCCACGGCCGACCGAGCCAAGTTGGGTTTCCCGACGCCGGTGAAGCACTGGCTCTCGGCAAACCCTCAGTTGTTCCGCGAGCAAATCGTCAGCGATCCCTACAAGACCTCCCGGTTCGATCGTGACGCCATCGACCGGCTGTTCGCGGAGCACGCTGCGGGGACCGCCGACAATGCCCGCAAGATCTACCTGCTCACCATGCTCGCGTTGTGGCACCAGACGTACTTCGGCGACACCGTCGATGAGGGCTCGACCGAAGTGGAGGGAGCCCCAGAGGGGGCCGTGACCCGGGTGGAGGCCGACGAGATTCTCGCCGAGGTGGAGGAGATCGCCTCCTGATTCAGCCGCTGGCCGTAGTGGGCAACGGTGAGCCCTTGACTGCCCACCCGACGGCCCGTCGGGTGGCCAGTGCCATCCAGGGCCGTCCCATCCACGCGGACCACCGTCGGATCCGGCGCAATTCGGCAGGGAGCCAGCGGGCACGTTGCGCCGGGGTGGCCACCCCGAGCGGCGGATTGCGCAGCAGCGGCTGATACGTGCCTGGGCGCAGTTGCGGCGGCGCCGGGCGCGGGCCCAGCCCGAGGCTGTACTCGTAGCTCCCCAACACGTCCAGGCCCGCAGCTTGGCAGCCGGTCCAACTGCCCCACACACGGATGTTCAGATCGACCAGTCGAACGACGTGGTCCGGGCCGCGTACGGCATCCATCGCGAAGGGCCCTGTGATGCCCAGGTACTCGATGACGCGGGACGTGTAGCGGGCCAATTCGGCGTCAGCGGTCACTGTGAAGCCGTAACCGAAAGCGAACGGCTTCACTGGGTCGACGCGGTTGGCGTAGGTCATCAGCTGCACGACGTCGCCATCCTTGGCCACACCGGCCGACACCTGTGACGGCCCGGGGTAGAACTCCTGAATCAGGTAGGGCTCGTCGGCGCCATAATGTGCTGCCCAGCTATGCGCCTCGTCCGCGCTGGCACACAGGTGCACCCCACGACCTCCGCCGGAGTCCCGCAGTTTGAACAGCAGCGGAATCGTGGTGTCGCGCGGCACCTCGCTCGCGTCGTCCCACGTCGCCGGGACCGCGAAGCCGGCGTCGGCCAAGCAACGGGTGAGCGCCAACTTGTCGAGCACGTCCCGATCGGGTACCGCGCTGACCGTCCGGAACCCAAGACGGGTGTCCTCCCCGGTCGTCGAGAGCCACACAGCGATCGGTTCCATCGCCTGCAAGTCGACGGGAGCCTCCTGCGCCAGGCACTCCCATCCCGTCGCAGTCAGGGCGCCGGAGCGATCGACGGCCCCCGGCACCCACCGCGAAGCCAGATCCTCCCACCGCATCCGGGACCCGCTCGCCGCCATCGGCGCGTCGTCGTCGTCGGCAAGCAAGCGGACGGTGCGGTGGCCGCGGGCGCCCAGTGCCGCCGCGAAGTCCACCATGGCCTGGGAGTATTCATCTTCGGCGAATGCGATCGTGGCCATTCAGCACGGCGCCTGTCGGCGGGGGGCAAGCTGCGGCATCTGACGAGTATTCCACTGCCACCAGTGCAACCGTCAGATGCGGCCGCAGGTGCGCTAGCGTGGCGCCAGTAGCGGCGATGTCGAAGGGGACCTGGTGACTGACTCATCGCACCCGGACTCGTCGGATTCGTCGTCCCCGCAGTCTGCCGCCACGGACGTGCCGGGCGAGAAGTCGACGGGGTACCGGTCCCGGACCGCCCTGCTGTTCGCGGTCTCCGAAGTGGTCGGCAAGACGGCGTCCTTCGCCATGTTCGCGGTCGCCTCGCGGGTGCTGGGCCCGGCGGGGTTCGGCGAGTACTCCTGGGCGATGGCGCTGGCCGCGATCGTCGCCTCGTTCGGAATGTTCGGCTTCGACATGGCGCTGATCCAACTCGGCGAACGCAACCGGGACCGCGTCGCGGACTACCTGTCGTCCAGCATCGCGCTGCGGCTGGTGATCGGGGCGATTGGCGTCCTGGTCGTCACGGTGATGCCGCTGACCAATCCCGACGGGCGCTGGCTGCTGGTGGTCCTGACCGTTGCCCTGAGCCTGGACAACCTCAACATGGCCATGCGGGCGTCCATGTCGACCATCGACCGGCAGCGCGGTCCGGCGATGGTGATCATCGTGCAGCGCGTCACCACCGCTGTGGTGTCGGTCGCGGTGCTGCTCGCGGGCTTCGGCGTGCTCGCGATGGCCATGGCGTTCACTGCCGGCACCGCCCTGGGCACGGTGAGCCTGTTCGTGTTGACGGCGCGGGCCGGAATACCGCCTCGGCCCAGCCGACTCCACAAGGACTCCACGACCGATCTGATCCGCAAGTCGATCCTGCCGGGCTTGGCCAACACGATGAACATGCAGACCACGCGGGTGGACATGATCGCGCTGGAGCGACGCCGCGACCCGGACGCGGTCGGCTACTTCGCCGCAGCGTTCAAGTTGGTGGAGACGAGCCTGTTCATCTCTGATTCGCTGGTCCGCTCGGCGATGCCCGCCATGCTCTACGCGAAGGATCACCGGCGAGTGGGGGAGATCGTGCGCGCGGTGCTGGCGACGGACTCGGTGTTCTACTTCCCCGTGGCATTGGCCTTGGCGCTGCGCGGCGGGGACATCATGGCCCTCGTGTTCGGCAGCGAGTTCCAGGCAGGCGGGACCGCCGCGACGGCGCTAGCCATCGGCTTGCTGGCCTGGGTCACCCTCGGGACGCTGACGACCAGCCTGCTGGTGCGACACCACAGCAAGGACGTGGCCGCCGTGGCAGGTGTGACGCTGGCGGTCAAGTTGATCATCGTCTGGCCGCTCGTTGACCGGTACGGCATGGTGGGGGCGGGCATCGCCGTTTCGGTCGCTTTCTCGGTGCAGGCGGCAGCCCTGTGGTGGCGGCTGAGCGTGTACGGCGGTCGGCCCAGGATGGGCACGAGCCTGCTGCCGGCGTTGATCGGCTGCGCGGTCATGGCGCCGGCCGCCTGGTACATCGCTTCGTTCTGGCTTGCGGCCATCGTCAGCGCGGCGCTGTACGTCGTTGTCTGGTGGCTCACGGCGCAACGCCTGGACCCCGCCAGCGTTGACCGGGTCAAGGCGTTGGTGCACCGCTAGGCTGGCACGAGCCGCGGAGACAGAGGGTGTGACAGTGGCAGAGGCAGTGATGGTCAACCCGTACCAGCCGTATGCCGAGATCTTCATCGCACGGCTGTACCGCGACTACGGCATCAAGACTGTCGCCCTGCACACCAACTGGCGCACCCGCATGATCCTCGAGGGTCGGCTGCCGATTCTGCGCTCGCCCGCGATGGCTGGCCACTACATGATCCCGCGCGCGGGCTTGGCGCCCATCGCCGCCCGCCTGCGCAGGCGCCACGATGTCGTTGCTGTCGTTCCTCACGACGAAGGGGCCGTCAGCTGGCTGGCCAGGCTGGCGCAGATGCTCGACCTGAGTTGGGCGCAGCCACAGGTGCTGCCGGCCTTCCGTGACAAGGCGTCGCTGAAGGCGCTGATCGCCCGCAACGATCCGACCGTCCGGCTGAACGCGTTCGCTCTGGTCAGCACTCCGGCCGAGGTTCACCGGTGGGTGGCGAGGAACGAGGTCGGGCGATACGTTCTCAAACCTAACGACGGGTCGGGCAACCGGGATGTTGTGTTCTTCGGAGCAGACTCCGCTGTGGCCGACGTCGCGCGGCACTTCGACGTGGTCGACGGTGCAGTCATCGCCGAGGAATTCATCGGCGGCGATGAATATTGGGTCAACGGCCAGGTGGATTCCGCCGGGACGCCGACGGTGACCGGGATCGGCCGCTACGACCGTCGCGATCTCAACGGCAAGCCCAACTTGGAGGTCGGGGCCTCGTCCCTTGCCACGACGGAGCCGGGTTTCGCAGCATTGAAGTCCTACGCCGAGCAGGTGCTTGCGGCAACCGGACTACGTCGCAGCCCCTTCCACCTCGAGGCGAAGATCGACGATCGTGGGCCCTGTCTGATCGAGGTTGGGGCTCGCCTCTGCGGCGACATGTTGACGTTGGCCGAATCGTGGCAACACGGGCAGGCAGCCGACCTCATGGGAGCCGCCCTCGACGGCTACGTTTCCGATGACTCGCGTGGCCCCCTGGCGCTGGACTGGGCCCGCTATGACACACATCACTACAGTCAGGTCAATGGCGTGTCGATGACCCGGCAACGCCTCGTACGAGTGATGGGGGTTGCCGAAGTCGAGCAGGTGCCGGGATTCCTGTTCTGGATCAAGCAACCGCGATCCGGGGATACGGTGCTGCGCACCGAGGACTTGACGGAGAAGCCATGGGCATTGGTCATTTCCGGCCGCGATGCGGACGAGTTGCAGGAACGAGAGGCCCAGGTGCGCCGATCGTTGGTCCTGGTCGGGGAGGACGACGTCGGACGGGGGCTGCGCTCCCGACTGACGCTGCAAGCCGCCAGACTCGGCAAGGTGTGGTCCTCGCGGCCCCGGCCCTACCAAGCGTTGGCGTTGGTCAGCGAGGTGGGGGCATATGACAGCTGAGGCAGTCCTGCTCAACCCTTACCAGGCGTACGCCGAACTCTTCATCGCCCGGCTGTACAGCGACTACGGCATCAGGACCGTCGCCCTGCACACCGACTGGCGCACCCGCGTGATCTTGGAGGGCAGAGTCCCGATCCTTCGATCCGCCGCGGTGTCAGCGCATTACATGATCCCAAGGTCGGGGATCTCGTCCCTGGTGGCCCGGTTGCGCCGACGTCACGACGTGGTGGCGGTGGTACCCCATGACGAAGGCGCGGTGAGCCCGCTCGCCGAGCTTGCCGAGGTGCTCCGCCTGAGTTGGGCGCAGCCTGAGGTGTTGCCGGCCTTCCGTGACAAGGCCTCGTTGAAGGCGCTGATCGCGCGCACTGATCCGGCGGTGCGGATGAACGCCTTCGCGCTGGTGAGTAGTCCGCAGGACGTCGACCGGTGGGTCGCCGAGCACGACGTCGGGCGTTTCGTCCTCAAACCCAATGACGGTTCAGGCAACCGTGACATCGCGTTCTTCCAGGCCGGGGACAATTCCGAGCAGGTGGCGCGGTATCTGCGCGAAGCGGGCGGCGCCGTGCTAGCCGAGGAGTACGTGCACGGCCAGGAGTATTGGGTGAATGGCCAGATGGACGGGCAGGGCCACCCGACCGTCACCGGAATCGGCCGCTACGACCGTCGCGATCTCAACGGTAAGCCCAATCTCGCCTATGGCGGCATCGCCCTGGCCACCACGGACCCGGCCTTCGAGCGGCTCCGTGCCTACGCCGTGCAGGTCATGACGGCGACCGGCTTGCGGCGCAGTCCGTTTCATCTCGAGGCAATGATCGATGAGCGCGGGCCGTGTTTGATCGAGGTGGGCGCCCGGCTCTGCGGCAGCATGATGTCGCTGGCCGAGTCGTGGCAGCACGGGCCCGACGCGGACCTCATCGGGAACGCCCTGAACGGTTATGTCGACGACGGCGACCGTGGCCCCATGCGACTGGACTGGGAACGCTACGACACCCACCGCTTTGCGCAGGTCAACGGGGTCTCCAGCAGCAGGCAGCGGTTGGCGAGGGTGGCAGGCGTGGCACAGGTGGAGCAGATGCCGGGCTTCCTGTTCTGGATCAAAACGCCGCACGTGGGCGAGACCGTGCTGCGCACGCAGGACCTCACACAACGGCCGTGGGCGGTGATCATCGCCGGCGAGGACGAGGACGAGTTGCGCCGTCGGGAGGCGACGGTCCGTGAGTCCATCGTCCTCATCGGCGAGGACGCTATCGGCCCAGGCCTGCGCGCGCGCCTGCCCCTCTACGAGGCGCGAGTGGGCAAGATCTGGTCCTCCCGACCGCGGCCCTACGAGGCCAAGGCGCTGTTGGCCTGAGCGTCCGGCTGTCCTACTGGGTCGGAGTCGAGGCCCCGGTCGACCAGTCAGCGATCTGGTCGACGACGGCAGGGTCGTCGTCCCAGAACCGGTCGCCCGGGCGGGGGTCGTGGAACACGATGTCGGTGAAGCCCAACGCTTGCTGGCGACCGACGAAGTCGACGAACGAGGCCAGGCTCGCCAGCGGCCGGTCATCGGTGTTGCCGCTCAGGTAGATGCGGTCAAGGGTGGCAGGGTCCCGGTCCGCTCGCTCACAGGCGCGCAGCAGCACCTCCACGTGGGCTCGCATGCGATCGTCGGCAGTGCCGGGGCCCGGGAGTGTGCCGTCGGTGATCCAGGCGTCGGCATAGCGCGCGGCGGTGCCCATGGTGCGGGGTCCGCCTGCGGCGATGGCCAGCGGAACCCGGGGCTGTTGCACGCAGCCGGGCAGCATCCGCGCGCCTTGCACCGTGTAGTGGGCGTTCCTACCTGAGTACTCGGGTTGCCGCAGCAGGGCATCGAGCGTGCCGACGAAGTCGTCGAGGCGGGCTGCCCGCTCGCCGGGGGTCAAGATGGCCTGTCCGAACACTTCGGCATCGAACCCCACGCCCCCGGCTCCGATGCCTAGGGTGAGCCGCCCGTTCGAGATGTGGTCGATCGTCATAGCGTCTTTCGCCAGCGTCACCGGGTGGCGGAAGTTGGGTGAGGTGACCATCGTGCCCACGCGGATCGAGGAGGTGGCTGCCGCGATGCCGGTGAGCCACGGCACCGTGGCGTGCCACGGGTGGTCGCGGAACCGGCGCCACGATAGGTGGTCGTAGGTCCACAGGTGGGCGAAGCCCAGCGCCTCCAACTGCCGTGCCCGGGCCACCGCCACAGGCCACGGGTCAGTGGGGACCATGAGCACGCCGAGGCGCACGGCTGGTGCTGATTCGGTGGTCATGTGTGAGCGAGGGCGTTAGCCGCGCGCCGGGCGGAGTTGATAGGTCCCGCGACACGTCATGAGGGTGCGACCGTCCGCATCGATCGCCTTGGTGTCGAGCACGAATTCGGCCTTGCCCTCGGCGTGGGCCCGGGCCGCCAGGGCGCGCAGTTCATCCGGATCAAGGTGAGCCGCCAGCGTGGCATCGGTTCGCGCCGCGCGTACGAAGCTCACCTGCAGGTCCGTGACGATCGGCACCACCGCCAGGTCCGGGATCGCCAGTGGCAGGAGCCCGCCGGGCAACTCGGCCAGGGCCATCAAGGCGCCGGCGTACATGGTGCCGATGTGGTTGCTGTTGCCCTCCAGGGGCACCCGCAGGCGGGTATAGCCGGGGCTCAGGTCGAGGACTTCGATGCCCAACCTGCCGACGGCAGGCACGGCGGCGTGGACGAACTCGGTGACCTGGGCCGGGGTGGGCTGCTCGGACATGGGCCTCACCGTAGCGCGGGTCGGTCACTGCACGCCGTTCGCCGCAGCCCATTGCCGGTAGGCCGCCACCGCCACCGGCAGCGTCGGGAAGATCCGGTCCTCGCCGATGCTGGCCACCAAACCGAAGTGCTGCAGCGGGGTCCGCAGGTCCTGCTTCACTCGGGTG
>JAUPKO010000777.1 GCA_030837395.1 Actinomycetota bacterium
GTTTGACTCCGATCGCCAAGTGGAGGGTTTCCGCCTCCACATCTCTGGTGGCTTCGAGGCCCTCGATTGTCGCAACCCTCGACGAACGGCTCGGTTTGGCCGCCGTGCCTATGGTCACAGCGACAAGGCATCGCACGGCACGACGATCAAGGCCCACGTCACCGACGACCTCGGATTCGCCCGCGTTACGTCGATCGAGCCCTACGAGGTCGAGCCGGTCTACGACATCGAGGTTGACGGTCCGCACAACTTCGTCGCGGAGGGACTCGTCGTCCACAACTCGGAGGTGGTTTACCACAAAATCCGGGAGGATCTGGAGGAGAAGGGCGTCATCTTCCTGGACACCGACACGGGCCTGCGTGAGCACCCGGAACTGTTCCAGGAGTATTTCGGCACGGTGATTCCGCCGGGGGACAACAAGTTCGCCGCGCTCAACACCGCGGTGTGGTCCGGTGGCTCGTTCATCTATGTGCCGCCGGGGGTGCACGTCGACATCCCGCTGCAGGCCTACTTCCGAATCAACACCGAGAACATGGGCCAGTTCGAGCGGACCCTGATCATCGTCGACGAGGGCGCCTACGTGCACTACGTCGAGGGTTGCACGGCACCGATCTACTCCACCGACTCCCTGCACTCGGCCGTGGTCGAGATCATCGTCAAGAAGGACGCCCGCTGTCGCTACACGACCATCCAGAACTGGTCCAACAATGTCTACAACCTGGTGACCAAGCGGGCCGTCGCGCAGGCCGGGGCCACGATGGAGTGGGTCGACGGCAACATCGGGTCTAAGGTGACCATGAAGTACCCGGCGATCTGGCTGATGGGCGAGCACGCCAAGGGCGAGACCCTCTCGATCGCCTTCGCCGGGGAGGGTCAACACCAGGACGCAGGCGCCAAGATGGTCCACGCCGCCCCCCACACCTCGAGTTCGATCGTGTCCAAGTCGGTGGCCCGTGGCGGCGGCCGGACCTCCTACCGGGGCCTCGTGCAGGTGCAGGAGGGCTCGCACCACTCGGCTTCGACCGTGCGCTGCGATGCGTTGCTGGTGGACGACATCTCCCGGTCCGACACCTATCCCTACGTCGACGTGCGCGAGGACGACGTGTCGATGGGTCACGAGGCCACGGTCAGCCGGGTCAGCGAAGATCAGTTGTTCTACCTGATGTCCCGCGGGCTGACCGAGGAAGAGGCTATGGCGATGATCGTGCGGGGGTTCGTGGAGCCGATCGCACGCGAGTTGCCCATGGAGTACGCCTTGGAACTGAACCGCCTCATCGAACTCCAGATGGAAGGAGCCGTCGGCTGATGTCGGCCACCACTGCACCCGTAGCACCCCCCTCAGATCTGGCGCCGTCGGTGGCGTCGACCCATGCGGCCGACTTCCCGGTTCCCACCGGCCGCGAAGAGCAATGGCGGTTCACCCCGCTGGACCGGCTCGCAGGGCTGCACGCCGACGCGCCGTTCGACGGTGAGGTGAAGGCAGCCGTCGAGTTCCCGGACGGTGTCGTTGCCGACCTCGTGGCCGCTGACGATCCGCGCGCGTCAGGTCGTTGGGTGCCCACCGAGCGCATCTCGGCCCGGGTGCTCGAGTCCGGCGCGTCGGTGGTCCTGGTGGAGGTTGCCGCAGGCCTGGAGGTGGCCGAGCCGATCACCGTCGCCGTTGCTGGCACCGGCGGTACCTCCGCCGGGCGAGTGTTGATCCGGGTGGGCCGCGACGCCACCGCCGTCGTGGTGCTCGACCACTCCGGCGCTGGCGCGCACGCTGCCACTGTCGAGGCGATCGTCGGCGACGGCGCACGGCTGACCCTGGTGTCCGTGCAGGACTGGGATGCCACGGCGGTCCACGCCGCCCACCAGCACGCGACTGTGGGCCGCGACGCTACGTTCACCGGTATCAACGTCACCCTCGGAGGCGACCTCGTCCGGGTGGTGTCGAGCGTGACCTACGACGGTCCCGGCGGCGACGCTGAGCTGCTCGGGGTCTACTTCGCCGACGCAGGGCAGCACCTCGAGCACCGGCTTTTCGTGGACCACGAGGCCCCGCACTGCCGCTCCCGCGTGACCTACAAGGGGGCACTGCAGGGCGAGGGGGCCCACACCGTCTGGGTGGGTGATGTGCTGATCCGCGCGGACGCCAAGGGCACGGACACCTACGAGCTCAACCGCAACCTTGTGCTCAGCGATGGTGCCCGCGCAGACTCGGTGCCCAACCTCGAGATTGAGACCGGTGAGATCGAGGGGGCCGGTCACGCCAGCGCCACAGGGCGGTTCGACGACGAGCAGCTGTTCTACCTGCAATCGCGTGGAATCACGGAGGCTGCCGCCCGCAGGTTGGTCGTGATCGGCTTCTTCGCTGAAGTCGTCGAGCGCATTCCGGTGCCGGCGCTGCGTGACCGGCTCCTGCGTTCGGTCGAGTCCGAGCTCGGTTACGTTCACGACGAGTCAGGGGACGTCGATGCCTGAGCCGACATTGCATGACGTTGCCCGGTTGGGCGACCTGGTCGACGGTCAGGCCACCCGCGTTGTTGTCGATGGCCGACCCGTTGCCCTCGTGCTCAGTGGCGGCGAGTTGTATGCCGTCGACGACCGTTGCTCGCACGCAGACGTCTCGCTCTCCGAAGGCGACGTGGAGGGGTGCTTCATCGAATGCTGGCTACACGGCTCGCAATTCGACCTGCGCACCGGCAACCCCACCTGCCTGCCCGCCAACGAACCGATCGCCACCTTCACCACCCACCTCTCCGGCACCGGCGACGACGCCCGCGTGCTGATCGCCCTGACCTGAGGAGCCACACATGACTGTTCTCGACATTCGCGACCTGCACGTGTCCGTTGACGCCGACGGCGGCGCCAAGGAGATTCTGCGCGGCATCGACCTGACGATCGAATCCGGCCAGACGCACGCCATCATGGGCCCCAACGGTTCGGGCAAGTCCACACTGGCCTACTCCGTGGCCGGGCACCCCAAGTACGAGGTCACTTCTGGCACGGTGACCCTCGATGGTGCTGACGTGCTCGACATGACCGTCGACGAGCGGGCCCGGGCCGGGCTGTTCCTGGCCATGCAGTACCCCGTCGAGGTGCCCGGGGTGTCGGTCAGCAACTTCCTGCGCACGGCGGTCACCGCGGTGCAGGGGGAGGCGCCCAAGTTGCGCACCTGGATGAAGGACATGAAGCAGGCGATGGCCGAGCTCAAGGTGGACCCCGAGTTCGCCGCCCGCAACGTCAACGAGGGCTTCTCCGGTGGCGAGCGCAAACGGCACGAGATCCTGCAGCTCGAACTGCTCAAGCCGGCCATCGCGATCCTCGACGAGACCGACTCCGGCCTGGACGTCGACGCGCTCAAGGTGGTGTCCGAGGGGGTCAACCGGGTACGTGAGCAAGGCACCGGGGTGCTGCTCATCACCCACACCACGCGCCTTCTGCGGTTGATTCCCGCCGACCACGTACACGTGGTGGTGGAGGGTCGCATCGTCGCCTCGGGTGGGCCGGAGCTGGCCGAGGCGATCGACGCCGACGGGTACGAACAGTTCGCCGAGGCCGCCGCGGCGGTCCGGTGAGCCCGGTGGCGGCGGGGGACGTGTTGGACGTCGCGGCCATCAAGGCGGACTTTCCCCTGCTCGCCCGGACAGTACGCGACGGCAAACCGCTGGTGTACCTGGACAGCGCGGCGACGTCGCAGAAGCCGCGCGAGGTGCTTGACGCCGAGCGCAACTTCTATGAGCGTCACAACGCGGCAG
>JAUPKO010000778.1 GCA_030837395.1 Actinomycetota bacterium
CTGTTCGGCCGGCCCAACCCCGCCCAGCACTGTTTCGAACTGCACACGTGCGTCAGCCGCGGCGACGGTTGACCAACGACGCTACCACCACCACCGACAGCGCCCCGGCCACGATCACCTCTTGCCGCAGCCACCCGTGCTCGGTCTGGATGACGTTGTGGAAACCGTCGAACCAGGCGGGGTGGAAAGTGCGGCCGAAGAAGTGCGCGCTGACCTGGTTGGTGTCGGGGAAGCAGGCGCCGAAGATCCCGCCGGCTATTCGCACCCGGTCCGCCGCGGGCGCCGCCGCCAGCACCGCCGCGGACACCCCCAACCCGGTCAGACCATCGATCCGGGCGACCCGCAGGTACTCGTCTTGGTCGTCGACGCCCCAGTGCGGCACGGTGTCCATGGCAAAGTGGGAGGCCAACCCCAGTCCCAACGCGAGCGGCAACGAGGGCGCCCGCACACCGACGAGGGTGCCTGCCAGCACATGGTTGGTGATGAGCACGCGGGAACCTCGGCATCTGCGGACGGGCCGCTGGGAGTGGTCGGCCGACTATTCGGCACGCTACCACCGACCCTCACGCGGGATCGGGCCGAACAGCGCCGAACCTCGTGGCGAACGCTGTGACGAGCACCACCGCCGAGGTCGCAGACGCTGCCATGAGGGCGAACAGCACGAGCAGTTGTACCTGGGCCGCCTGGGCGGGGGTGGCGCCGCCGAGCAGCATGCCCACGAAGGCACCGGGCAGCACGACCAGTCCCGCGCTGCGCATCTGGTCCAGCGCGGGAATCAGCGAGCGTCCAGCCGCCCGTCGGCCGATATCCGTGATGGCTTGGCGGGGCGTGGCACCCAGCGCGAGGTAGCCCTCGACGACTTCCCAATGCGCGTGGGCGTCGTCGCGAAACCGACTTCCGGCAAGCGACGCAGCGGTCATCGAACCACCGATGATCTGGGCGGTGAACGGCAAGACGGACTGTGCCTCCACCGGCAAGGCACCCGTGGCCAACACCGGCGCCACCGCCACCGTGGCGCCGCACGCAAGCGGCACCAGCACCCGCCAGGCATCTGCCCTGGTCACGCCGATCCGACGCATGGACGTCGCCGTCGCGGCCAGGAGCATCACCGCCAGATACACGGCCGTACCCGCCGGATTCCGAAAGACCCAGGCCACCACCAGCGCCACAGCCACCAGTTGCACCACGCTGCGCAGCGCCGCGCCGAGGTAGTCCAGCCGCAGTTCGATCCGGCCGGACCACATCACCACCAGCGTGATCAGGGCCAACACCGCCATCGCCGCAGCAGACTGGGGCAAACTGCCGTAACGCACGAGCCAAGCATGCCCTAGGGAGCTCGGCCCGACGATCACCCCGGGCGGCGACCAGCGAAGAAGGCGCGCAACTGCTGACCGCACTCGTCGGCGAGCACCCCGGCCACCACCTCCGGCCGGTGCGGCAGCCGCGGATCGCGCACGACGTCCCACAGGCCGCCCACGGCCCCGGCCTTGTCGTCGGGAGCACCGAACACCACCCGCTCCACCCGCGCGAGCACCGCCGCCCCCGCACACATGGTGCACGGCTCCAGCGTCGCCACCAACGTGCAGCCCGTGAGCCGCCAGCCGTCGCCATGCACCGCCGCTGCCGCCCGTAGCGCGAGGACCTCCGCATGGGCGGTCGGATCGCCGTCGACCTCGCGCCGGTTGCACGCCTCGGCGAGCACGTCACCAGCGGCATCGAATACTAGGGCGCCGACGGGCACGTCGTCATGCACCCACGCCCGCTGCGCCACCTGTATCGCGCGACGCATGGCGTCGGTATCGCGGCGAGCAGGAAGCACCGGGCACCCTCGACCGTGCGGGCTACAGCCCCTTGACCGCGCTGACGACCTTGGTCAGCGAGTCCTTGGCGTCGCCGAACAGCAGCGTCGTCTTGGGGTCGTACAGGAGCTCGTTCTCGATTCCGGCGAAGCCCGGGCGCATCGAGCGCTTGAGGAACACCACCTGGGCGGCGTCGGCCACGTCCAGGATCGGCATGCCGTAGATCGGCGCTGACGGATCGGACTTGGCGGCCGGGTTGACCACGTCGTTGGCACCCACCACGAGCACGACATCGGTGGAGGCGAACTCGGGGTTGATCTCTTCCATCTCCTTGAGCTGGTCGTACGGCACATTCGCCTCGGCAAGGAGCACGTTCATGTGTCCGGGCATGCGACCGGCCACCGGGTGGATCGCGTAGTCGACCTCGATGTTGCGTTCGTTGAGCAGGTCGACCAGCTCCCGGATGGTGTGCTGGGCCTGAGCCACCGCGAGTCCGTAGCCGGGCACGATGATGACCTTCTGGGCGTAGCCCAACATGATCGCCACATCGTCCGGGGTGGACGACCGCACCGGGCGGTCGCCGCCGCCGACGGCAGCCTTGGCAACGCCCGCCTTGAAGGCTCCGAAGAGGGTGTTGGTGAGCGGACGACCCATCGCTCGGGCCATCTCCTGGGTCAGCAAGGTGCCGGAAGCACCGACCAGCGTGCCGGCGACAATGAGCAGCACATTTCCCAGCACGTAACCGCTGGCCGCCACCGACAGGCCGGTGAAGGCGTTGAGCAGCGAGATGACGATCGGCACGTCAGCGCCACCAACGGGCAGCACCAACAGCAGGCCGAGCACCAGCGACACCACGAGCAGCGCGATCAGGATCGCTGTGGACGGCGCCACCACGAGCCACACCGCGAGGGCGAGCGAGAGGATCGCCACTCCGGCCGTGATGAACCGGCCGGCCGGGATCGTCACCGGGCGGGTGGTCATGAGTTCCTGCAGTTTGGCGAACGTCAGCACCGAACCGCTGAACGACACCGAACCCACGAGCACCGTGAAGACCGTGGCGATCAGCACCGCCTTGGCCTCATCGGCACCATCGAGGTTGAGGAACTCGATGGTGGCCACCAGCGCGGCAGCGCCACCACCGGCACCGTTGAACAGGGCCACCAGTTGCGGCATCGCGGTCATCTTGACCTTGCGTGCGGCGGGCCAACCGATGGCCGTACCGATGACCATCGCCAGCAGGATCAGCACGAGGTTGTTGAGCTCGTAGCCGGCGAAGAACGTCACGACGACGGCGATCAGGGCGCCGAGGGACCCGATCAACACACCGTTGCGGGCGCTCTTAGGGGACGACAGGCCCTTGAGGGCCAGGATGAAACAGACAGCCGCGACGAGTTCGACGAGTTGCACCCACGAGGGGGTGACCTCGGCGGTGGCCAGGACGGTGGTCATGCGGCGTCCTTCCCGGGCTTCTTGGGCTTGAACATCTCCAGCATCCGGTCGGTCACCACGAAACCGCCGACCAGGTTGATGGTGGCCAGCACGATGGCCAGCAGACCCAGCACCAGCGGCAGCGGCGTCGTGGCCGAGCCGGTGACGATGATCGCCCCGATCAGCACGACACCGTGGATCGCGTTGGCACCTGACATCAGCGGGGTGTGCAGCACCGCCGACACTTTGGACACGACTTCGAAGCCCACGAAGATGCTGAGCACGAAGATGGTCAGCAGAGCAATGCCGCTCATCGCGCCTCCTTCCGAATCTCACCGTTGAGGACCACGGCGCAGCCGTCGATGATCTCGTCGGCCGGGTCGAGCACGAGCTCACCCTCGGCCGCCACGAGGCCGAGCAACGCGACAACGTTCATCGCGAACAGTTTCGACGCGTGCACGGGCATGGCCGACGCGGCGTCCTTCGCACCCCAGACCCGCACCCCTGCGCGGTCCTGTGTTGCGCCGGCTTCGACGCCCTCGACGTTGCCGCCGGTCTCGGCGGCGAGGTCCACCACCACTGATCCCGGGGCCATCTGCGCCACCATGTCGGCGGTGACCAACAAGGGCGCCTGCCGTCCCGGCAGGGCGGCCGTGGTGATGAGCACGTCCGAAGCCGCGACGTAGGGCGTGAGGAGTTCGCGCTGCCGTGCCGCACGGTCCTCGGTCATCTCGCGGGCGTAGCCACCACCGGCCTCGAGCGCTTCGAGTTCCAGGGTGATGAACGTCGCGCCCATCGACTTGACCTCGTCGGCCGAGGCGGCCCGCACGTCGTAGGCCGAGACCAGGGCCCCGAGCCGTTTGGCCGTGGCGATCGCCTGTAGGCCCGCAACACCGGCGCCGAGCACCAGCACCTTCGCCGGCGGGATCGTGCCGGCCGCGGTCATGAACAGGGGGAAGAATTTGGGTGCGAGGGCCGCCGCCACCAACGAGGCTCGATATCCGGTCACGAGGGCCTGCGAGGTCAGCGCATCCATCGACTGGGCGCGGCTGATTCGTGGCAGCAGGTCGAAACTGAGGGCGGTGGCACCGCGCTCGGCGACGACGGCGATCGTTTCGGCATCGGCGGCGGGCTGCAAGAACGACACTGTCACCGCCCCGGCAGCCAACAGGTCCGCATAACCAGGGTCGAGGGGGCGCACGGACGCCACGACGTCCGCACCCGCCAGTCCAGTCGCGGCATCGGGCATGACCTGCGCCCCGGCGTCGGCGTAGTCGTCGTCGGAGAAGTAGGCCGTGTCACCGGCGCCGGACTCGACGGACACGTCGAGTCCCAGCCGCATCAACTTGCCAACGGTCTCCGGCACCAACGCCACGCGGCGCTCGCCAGGGGCGATTTCCTTTGGTACGAAAAGCCTCACAACTCCGAAACGTTACGCGGGGTCGGCTCAGGTGGCCGCTGTCGGGGTGCCCAATAGACTGCGCCCATGTCTGCCGTGGCACGCCGCATCACCGGGACCATGCACCCCGAGGGCTGCCATCGGCAGGGTCCGGGATCGTTCGAGGGGTGGTACGTCAAGGTCGTCACCCCTGACCTGGGTCAGCGCTGGGCGGTGATCCCGGGCATCTTCCGCGGCCTTGACGGAACGGACGAGGCGTTCGTACAGGTGCTCGACGGCGGGACCGGCCGGTCCTGGTACCACCGCTACGACGCCGCCGAGTTCCGCGGCGCCGCGGATCGGTTCGACGTCTCGGTCGGGCCCAACCGATTCACAGATCGGGGCTTCGACCTGCACCTGCCGCAGCTCACAGGCCAGCTGGCAGTCACCTCCCGACTCGATCCCTGGCCGGTCCGGCCCTGGTCGCCTGGGGTGATGGGCTGGTACGCCTGGATGCCGTCGATGGAGTGCTACCACGGCGTGGTGTCCTTCGGTCATTCGCTGGCAGGCGTGCTTGAGGTCGAGGGTTCGCCGGTGGATTTCGCAGGATCGCGCGGCTACATCGAGAAGGACTGGGGGCAGGCGTTCCCGGCCGGCTACCTCTGGGCCCACTCCAACACCTTCCGGCACTCGGACGCCTCCCTGATGGCTTCCGTGGCCCTGATCCCCTGGCGCGGTCGTGAGTTCCGCGGCTTCATCGTGGGCCTTCGCACAGGGGGCAAACTGCACCGATTCGCCACCTACACCGGCGCCCGCAGCGCCGATCTGCGCGTGGATGACGACCACGTCACCTGGACGCTACGCACCCGTGGACCGGGCGCGCACTGGCAGTTGGACCTTCGTGCGGCCCGCGTCACCGGCGGCCTGCTGCATGCGCCCATCCGCACGCAGATGCACAAGCGGGTGGAGGAGACTCTGGACTCGACTGTGGAGGTGCGTTTGAGCAGAGGTGGCCGGGTGGTCTTCGAGGATATCGGCGACGCCGCGGGGCTGGAAGTGCACGGCGACACCGATCGCCTACTGGCCACGTCCGAGAACACCTGAGCCACGCCCGGCGGGACGGGGTCAGGTCTTGGGGAACTGGTCCAGGAACTCGGGGGTCGGGCAACCAATCGAATCCACCAGGATTCGGTAGTTCGCGACGATGTTCATCTGGAACGAGTCGAAGGCGGGCTGGTTGTTGGCCAGCGGTGTCTCGTCACCTTTGGTCACGAGGACCTCCTGGTACTGCTCCATCACGGTGGTCACCCGCTCGAGCAGTCGGAACTGACTGTCGTTGAATGAACTGCGGTTGTCCTCGGCCATCTTGACGTAGACCGCGGCTGCGTAACGAGCCTGGATGTTGGTGCCTTCGGGGTTGGTGAGAGTGAGCATCGGCGGGATCGCCGGTTCCATCTGCGCCAGGGTGGCGCAGACATCGTCCTGGTTGCTGCTGACCGACGACAATCCACCGCAGCCGGCCGTAACGACCGCCACGCCGACGGCACACGCCAGCACCCGCCCCCACCGCTGCCTAGACATTCGCACTCCAATCCATTAGCGGGAACGTAGCACCGGACGCTGCGATGGACGGCCGACGCGCCGTTTGGCACTCTGATCACGTGCGTACCCTTGTGCTGGCAATCGCGGCCGTGCTCGCCTTCAGCGCGTGTGCAGGATCAACCACCGCGCCGATCCCCTCGACGACGGCCAGCGCTCCCGGCGCGGACATCGACTCCGTGGGCGCTGTATCCGAGACCGTGGAGGTGGAACTTCGCAGTGAGTCGAGCGATCTTCACACGGTGGGGCCGGACAGTCGCCGAGTGTTCGGGTGGAACCTTCTTGCCGGGCCCGCCACCCTGTTGGGGCAACCGGTGCACGTGCGGTTGCAGGGCAGCGTCGAGTACACGGACGGCAACGGCCCCTTCGACGGATTCCTGCGGATCGTCGCTGATGACGGATCGGAGTTGGCCTTCTACATGGATGGCCAAGCCACCGCCGGGGATCCCACCCTGCTGCCGGCCAGGTTGGACTTCATCGGTGCTAGCGGGCAGTACGCCCAGATGGTGGCTGCCGGCCAGTTCCGGGGCACCAGGGAGGCTGCCGTGGGCGCACCGGTCGTCGCTCAGATAGACCTCACCTTGGACACCGATGGGGTAGCTGGCACCGTCCCCACGACGCTGGTCCCCAAACCCGCGGCGACGGACTCTGCTCGCGCGTCTTCGGCGGCCACGCCACAATAGGGCGCGTGGCCGACCCGACTGGACGTGACTGGCAGGACTCATGCGACGTGCTGGTGGTCGGCGCCGGCCCGGCGGGGGCGGCGGCCGCGACCTGGCTGGCCCGGGGCGGCTCGGACGTGCTGCTGCTGGACGCTCAGGACTTCCCGCGGGACAAGCCATGCGGTGACGGACTCACGCCGCGGGCAATCGCCGAGTTGGACGCCTTGGGCCTGACGCCGTGGACGCTGGGGCAAGCCCGTAACTGGGGGCTGC
The DNA here is from genome assembly GCA_030837395.1 of Actinomycetota bacterium. Taxonomy (GTDB): domain Bacteria; phylum Actinomycetota; class Actinomycetes; order S36-B12; family UBA10799; genus JACJWR01. Next base: position 7,140 of record JAUPKO010000778.1, read on the forward strand.
GGGCGGCCGGCTTCGGCGAAGTGTTGTATCTGCCCTGGCCAGGGGGCACTCTGCCGCGTTTCGGTGGCGCAGCCAGACGCACCGTGCTTGACGCCGCGATCCGCGACGCCGCGCTGGACGCCGGGGCCAAGGCACTGACCGGGCGGGCGGTCGGGTTCGACCACACCGGCTCTGCGGTGCGCTCGGTAACGGTGCAGAACGCCGGTGGTCGCGGCACCATCACCTGCCAGCGACTCATCGTGGCCGACGGCGCACGCTCGCAATTGGGCAGGCTGTTGGGCCGCCAGTGGCACCGGGGCACCGCCTACGGCGTCGCCGCCCGGGGCTACCTGCCCAGCGGTCGCAGCGACGACCCCTGGATCTCGTCCCACCTGGAACTTCGCGACGCGGCCGGCGAGGTGCTCAGCGGCTATGGCTGGGTGTTCCCGCTTGCGGACGGATCGGTCAACATCGGCGTCGGCACCCTCGCCACCGAACGTCACCCGGCTGACGTCAACCTGCGCAGACTGCTGGCCCACTACGCCGACACGCAACGGCGTGATTGGCAACTGGCCGGGGTGGTGCAACAGCCCTGGTCGGCGCTGTTACCCATGGGCGGTGCGGTGAGCGGGGTGGCGGGGGCCAACTGGCTGCTGATCGGCGACGCCGCCGGCTGCGTCAACCCGCTCAACGGCGAGGGCATCGACTATGGCCTGGAGACAGGCAGGTTGGCGGCGCAATTGCTGCTCGCCGGCGACGTGACGGCCGCCTGGCCGGACCTCCTGCGCGAGCACTACGGGACGGCGTTCTCGATCGCCCGCCGCCTGGCCGGCCTGCTGACCGTGCCCGGGTTGCTGCCCACCGCCGGGCCCTGGGGGATGCGCTCGCGCAGCCTGATGAAGGTGGCCCTGCGGTTGATGGGCAACCTGGTGACGGACGCGGACACCGACGCGGTGGCGCGCGCCTGGCGGGTGGCCGGTCGTGCCTCAGTGCGGCTGGACGAGCGCCCGCCCTGGGCCCCCTGAGGGGTCAGCCCCCGGCATCCTCGGCAGGGTCCCGCGGCACCTCCAGCGCGGCGGCGATGTCCAGCCCGCCGGCGTAGTCGTCGTAGGCGCGGGGGTCTTCGCGCGGCTCGACATGGGTCAGCACGTGCAGGTCGGTGACGGCGCTGCGCAGATCCGCCTCCACCTCCTCCACGACATCGTGGGACCGCTGCACCGTCCAGTCGCCGGGCACCAGCACGTGAACGCTCATGAAGCGGTCCTTGCCCGACTCCCGGGTCTGCAGTCCGTGGAAGGTCACGCCGTCCACGGCGTGGGTCGCCAGCACGGCGGTGATGGCACGAGACTCAGCTTCCGGCAGCGCGATGTCCAGCAGTCCGCGCATCGCCTCCCGGATCAGCCGCGTGCCGACGAAGAGAATGTTGATGGCCACCGCGATGGCGATCAACGGGTCCAGGATGTTCCAGCCGGTGACGGCCACCGCGGCGACGCCGATGATGACGCCGATCGAGGTCCACACGTCGGTGAGCAGGTGGTGGCCGTCGGCCCGCAACGTGGCCGATCGGTGCCGCTGGCCGGCCCGCACCAGGGTCAGGCCCACCAACCCGTTGATCACGGTGGCCACCACGGTGATGGCCAAGCCGATACCCAAGTCCTCCAACGGTTCCGGACTCCACAGCCGCGGCACCGAGGTGACCAGGATCGCCGTGGCGGCACCGAAGATCATGAAGCCTTCGATGCCGCTGGACAGGTACTCCGCCTTGCCCCGCCCGAAGTGGTGGGTGTCGTCGGCGGGTTTGGCCGCCGCCCGCAGGGCGAGCAGGGCGATGACGGCCGCCACCACGTTGACGATCGATTCGATCGCATCCGACAGCAGACCCACCGAACCGGTGAGCAGGTAGGCGACGTACTTCAACGTCATGGTGGTGACGGCGGCAGCCACCGACAGCCAGACGAAGCGCATCAGGTAGCTACGGCTGACGGAACCCTGCTCGGACATAGTCAGAACTCTGGCACGATTCCGCCGGTTTCCGGACCGTCGGGGTGCCCTGTGGGTACCGGGCACAATTCGTCGTTGCGCGAACATGCGGTGCCAACCCTGGCCTTCACCCGTCACACTGGTCCCGCCGCACTTTCCGCCGACCCACTTCAGGAGCCCGCCGATGAACAGCCCCAACGGACTCGTCACCGTCGTCGGCGACGCCGATGTGGCCGAACCGATCCTGATTCACAGCCTGACCGGGTTCCTGGACGCCGGCTCGGCGGGCCGCATCGCGGTAGAGCACCTGGTCGGGGCCTTGCCGTCCACACCCGTCGCAGAGTTCGACGTCGATGTGCTCTACGACTATCGGGCGCGGCGGCCGCGGATGACCTTCCTGACGGACCACTACGGCGAGGTGGACCTGCCCGAGCTCAAACTGGACCGACTGGTGGACGAGGCCGGGCGGGCCTTCCTGCTGCTGCACGGCCCCGAGCCCGACTTCCGTTGGCGGGGCTTCTCGGCGGACGCCGTGTGGTTGGCCCAGTCGCTCGGCGTGTCGTTGGTGCTCGGTGTGCATGCCGTGCCCTGGCCAGCACCGCACACCCGGCCGGTCAACGTCACAGCCCACAGCAATAACCCCGAACTCGTCTCAGATCGGCGCCCCTTCGTCGGGGATCTGGAGGTTCCGGGCCACATGGCCGGGCTGTTGGAGCTCGCGATGGGGCAGGCCGACATCACCGCCATGGGCTTCGCGGCGCACGTGCCGCACTACCTGTCGGCCTCGCACTACCCGCGGGCGGCAGTCTCGCTGTTGGAGGCGATCTCGGCCCAGACCGGCCTGCTGCTGCCGCTGGAGGGCCTGCGTGAGCGGGCGCGGGAGGCCGACGACGACATCAGCATGCAGATGGCTGGCGAGGCCGAGAACGTTGAGGCGATCCGACTGCTGGAGCACCAGTACGACGAGTACATGGCCAGGCTCGACCAGACCGGCGACAGCGACGACATCGCCGAGTTGGACCCCAAGGACTTCGTCGACCAAGTCGAGCAATTCCTGGCCGACAGGGACCGTTACGACAAGGACTGATGCCGCCGGGGGCGCCTACCCGGTAGATTCATTGCCATCACTCGACCCGCGGGAGGACCCACCGTGCCGATCACCCGACGACAGCTGCGTGGAACCGCCGCCCGCACGCTGGTGGAGCGCAGCCGGAACGCCCAACTCACCTATGCCCCGGTGGGCATCAGCCTCGGCTGGCAACCCGTGCCGCACGGGTATCGAGACGTCCAGACCGAACGTGTGGTCGGGCACGGCGAGGAGGCCTTCCACAAGATCGGCTACGCGCTGATGCACTGGGAGATCAACCGCGAGGCCGGCTTCTACGTGTCGAGTCAGCACGCCGCCGTGCGCGAGGGCGAACGCGTGGGCGTAGTGATGCCCTTCCTCGGCCTTCTCGGCGTGTCGGCGATCTGCGAGGTGGTGGCGGTGGTGGCCGAGGGCGATCGGCTCGGCTTCGCCTATGGCACCCTGCCCAAACACCCCGAGCAGGGTGAGGAGTCGTTCATGCTGGCGCACCAGCCCGACGACTCGGTGCTGATGACCGTGCGGGCCGTGTCCAGGCCGGCGGTCTGGTACGTCAAGGCGGCCGGACCGCTGGCGCATTCGATGCAGTCCCGGGCCACCGACAAGTACCTCAAGGCCGCAGCCCGCATCGGTGCCGCCCCCGCGCCGGCGCACGCCGAACCCTAGGGGCGCGGCAACACGCACCCCCGGGGGGCCGGGCCAGACTCAGAATTCGTGGCGCCAGGGGTAGCCCGAGACGCCGTCGGCGAGCGTCTTGGTGCCCAGGAACTGGTGCAACTGGATCCGGTTGAGGTCGAAACCCGCGCGGGAGATGGCCAGGTAGAGCCGCCACGTGCGCGCCTTCTGCAGGCCGACCTCTGCCACCGCGGTGTCCCAATCGGACATCAGGTTGTCGCTCCAGTGCTTGAGCGTCATGGCGTAGTGCAGCCGGATGTTCTCGGAGTGTTGAATCTCGAAACCGGCGTCATTCATCGCAGCCATCACCTGCGCCGGGCCAGCGAGCTCGCCGTCGGGGAAGATGTAGCGGCTGATGAAGTTGCCCGCCCGTGCCCGATGAGTGCCGTTCTCGCGGGTGATGGTGTGGTTGAGCAGCCGACCCTCGGGGGCGAGCTTGCCGAGCAGGAACGAGAAGTAGGCGGGGTAGTTGCCCAGGCCGATGTGTTCGGTCAGGCCGATCGAGGAGATCCGGTCGAATCCCGTCTCGGGCACGTCGCGGTAGTCGCCGAAGCGAATCTCGGCACGATCGCCGAGGCCGTACTCGGCGATGAGCTTGGCGCCGTACTCCGCCTGCTGGCGGGCCAGCGTCACTCCGATCACCTGGACGCCGTACTCGCGGGCCGCGTGGATCACCATGCCACCCCAGCCGCACCCCACGTCCAGCAGGCGCATCCCGGGGGCCAGGCCCAACTTGCGCGCCACGAGGTCGAACTTGTAGGCCTGCGCTTCCTCCAGGCTGACCTCGGGGGTCGGGAACACCGCGCAGGTGTAGGCCATCGACGGCCCCAGCAGTTGGGCGTAGAACTCGTTGGACACGTCGTAGTGGTGTGAGATCGCGTCGGCATCACGGCGCTTGGAGTGCCGCCGGCCCCGCATCCGCACCTCCTGCGGCGGAATCGCCGGCCGGCGGACGTTCTTCACACCGACCGCCCGGACGAGCGCGGCCTTGTCCGCCCACGACAGTGCGCTCATGTTCACCTGGGCCAACTCGACGACGGCGGCGTGCAAGTCGCCCTCGACGTCCAGCGCACCGGTCACGTAGGCCCGTGCCAGGCCGAGGTCGCTGGGGGCGGTGACCACGTACTGCACGGCCGCCGGCGACTTCAACACGATGGTGGCGGCCGGGTCGGCCGGTCCGTATTCGCTACCGTCGTAGGCGCGCAGGGCCACGTTGGAATCGGGCCCGACGAGCAGGGCATACATCTCGGCAATCTTCACTTCTACCTCCCGGTGACGCACTTGGCGTACAGGTCCAACAATCGTGAATCAGGGTCGTAGCGCTTCTTCAACCCGGCGTAGGCGCCACCGTTGTAGATGGCCCAGAACTCGTCCGGCGGGTAGTAACTGGTGGAGTACAACGACTTGCGCCCGCCGAGTCGCTGAACCTCGACTTCGATGGCTCGGTTGACGTCGCCGTGCCCGGCGTCGTCCGCGATGGGCACGCTGGCCCAGAATCCGACGTTGACGTAGGTCACGTCCGGCGCCAGCACGTAGAGGTCCCACCGATGCCCAGGGTTGCGTTGCCGCAGCGGGCACAGCCAGACGGGTCGGATACCCACGCGCGCCTCGAAGAACTCCAGGAACTCGGCCAGCCGGGCCACCGGCACCTCGATGTCCTGGATCACGTACTCGCGCGGTGGCTGCCCGCGCAGGGCATCCAGGCGATCGACCAACCCGCTGCGGCGCCCGAACGCCACGGCCTTGAAGTACACGTCCGAGCGCAGGTAGCGCCGCGGGATCAGCGGGCGCACCCAGGGCTTCTGCACGCCGAGCCCGCCCGAGCACCAGAACCAATCGGTGTCCCACCGCCACAGGTAGTCGCGCACCGTGAGGAAGTCACGGCGACGGCTGGCCACCGAGCGGTAGTAGATGTGGTTGCCGGTGTAGTCCGAGGTGTAGGGCGCCTGATCCACCCACCGGCCCAGGGTGAGGTAGTGCTCCGTCGGCGAGAACACAGTGCCGTCGGCGAAGTCCACGTCCCGACCCCCGTAGCTGGCGGTGTCGGTGACCTCCGCGATGGCGAGCGCCAGCAGTTCCGCGTCGTCGAACCGCACGTGCTCCAACTCGACGTAGGGTGCCACCGGCGCCAACTCGATCCGCAGCCGCACGGCGTAGCCGAGGGTGCCGTAGGAGTTGGGAAAACCGAAGAAGAGGTCCGAGTGCTCGTTGTCGGCGGTGGCGGTCACCACCTCGCCGGCGCCGGTGAGAATGTCCATCTCGAGCACGGACTCGTGCGGCAGACCTGCGTGGAACGACGACGATTCGATGCCCAGTCCGGTGACGGCCCCGCCGAGCGTGATCGTCTTCAACTGCGGCACCACCATGGGCATCAGGCCGAACGCCAGGGTCGCGTCGACCAGCGCCTCGTAGGTGGTCATGCCCAGCACGTCCGCGGTCCGGCCGACTGGATCGACGTGCAGCACACCGGTGAGGTCCGCCACGTCCAAGCCCACCGCCGGACCACGCTCGCGCACCCGGAACACGTTGGAGGTGCGCTTGGCCAGACGCACCGGCGCATCGAGCGGCAGCGCGGCGTACGCGGCCCGCACACGGGCCAACCGCGCCTGGTAGTCAGCCACAACCTGCGCAGGCAGGTGCGCCGCCGACCCGAGAGGCGACATCCCACTGCTCCTTCGCTCGACGCCCGCTGCGCTGAACATGATAGGGGTCTGCTGCGCCGCGGCTCAGCCCGTCATGCGTTCGTTGCTCTGTGACGGTTGTGTTACCAACCGCCGGCCACCCCCCGCGGGCGA
>JAUPKO010000779.1 GCA_030837395.1 Actinomycetota bacterium
CGACGGCGAGTTCACCATGCTGGCCGGCTCCTACGTCATTGCGACCTGGGACGCCACGGGAAAGGCCCCGAGCACCCGCAAGCAATACGACTACTTCCGTGCCCAGCATCAAGAGCTTCTCGACCGGGGCGACATCGTGGTCGGCAAAGGCCGAGGCCGCCTGACCCGCAACGTCGTCTTCACATCTCCGTCCCTCGCTGGGGCAATCGCCCTCGGTCGGTCGTGCAATGGGCGGCGGGAATGGATATCGGACGACGGCGAGATGTTCGGCGACTGGGAAGCTCGCGGGGTCTAGCCAGCGACCGGCGACGCCGTTGCCGACCGCGCCGCAGCTCCCCGCGCGGGAGGGTGTTCTCAATTCTTTAGTTCTGACACCAGCCCGCCGTCACCGGATCGGGCCGCATCTTCGCGGGAAAGCGCAGGTCGGTTTTCGCAAAAGTCATTGCAGAACGCGTCTTGCAAAAATATTAATATGAGAGCCTTTTGAAGTAAAATAGAAGCATGGCCACCACCACCGCCGGAGTCCTGCTCGGTTACGCCAGGGTCAGCACCGGCCACCAGTCGTTGGATCAACAACTCGACGCTCTCGCCGCCGCCGGGGTGCGCGCCAGAGACATCTACTCCGACAAGCTGTCCGGCACCTCGACCCGCGAGCAGCGACCCGGACTGGACAAGCTTCTGGCCGACGCCCTCCCCGGCGACACCATCGTCGTCGTCGGCATCGACCGCCTGGGCCGCAATGCCGCCGAGGTAATGACCACCATCCGCGATCTCGACAATCGCAAGATCGTGCTCCGGTCACTGCGCGAAGGCATAGACACCTCCACCGCCGCTGGCCGGATGGTGGCCGGGGTCCTAGCCAGCTTGGCCGAACTGGAGTTGGAGCTGGGTCGGGAGCGGCGGTCGGCGGCCCGCGAAGCCCGTCGCGCTCGCGGCCAGCATGTCGGTCGCCCGAAGGCGCTCAGCCCGGAGCAGGCCGCTCTCGCCCGGCGTATGCATGCCTCCGGTGAGCCGGTCAAGACCATCGCCGAGACGCTAGGCGTGTCGCCGGCGACCGTCTACCGGATCGTGGCCGAAGGCTGAAAGGGTTACGCGCCCTGTCGCCAGTGGTCTCCGGGAACCGGACTCGTTCACCTGGGCGACAAAGCCTAGGTCGCGATAACCTCTGTGGCGTTAATCATGGGAAAGTCTCGACAACGGGGCGGTAGGCGACATGGCACCGAGTGCACCGGCTGGTTGGTACCCAGACCCTTCTGGGGCACCCGGTCAACGCTATTGGGACGGCTCAGATTGGACAGCGATACCTCCCCCGCCGCCGATTCGGTCGGTACAGGAGAAAACGAACAAACTAGGGTTGACCGCGCTGATTCTTGCTGTCCTTGGATTTGTTTTCGCCTTCTCCGGGGGAATCCTTGGCTGGGCCTGCCTCCTGGCGGCATTCATCCTGGGCATCATCGGATTCACTACCTCGCGGGGTGTGGGAGCAAGCACCGCTGCGATCATCATTTCGGTGATCGGAGTCGTTGTTCGCATGGTCGTTTCAGTGGCCACAGGGCATTTGATTTAAGCCGTCCGGCGCGGGTGCAAATAGGGTAGCGGCCGACAGCACCCTGGTCGTCGGCACCGACCGCCTGGGTCGCAACGCCGCCGAGGTGATGACCACCATTTGCGATCTCGACAAACAGAACATCGTGCTGCGGTCCCTGCGGGAGGGCATCGACACCTCCAATCCGACGGGCCGGATGGTGGCCGGGGTCCTAGCCAGCTTGGCCGAACTGGAGTTGGAGCTGGGTCAGGAGCGGCGTTCAGCGGCCCGCGATGCCCGTCGGGCAAGGGGTCAACACGTCGGTCGCCCGAAGGCTCTCGATGCCCAGAAGACTGCCCTGGCCCGGCGCATGCACGCCTCCGGCGAGCCGGTGAAAACCATCGCCGAGGCGCTGGGAGCTTCGGCGGCGACGGTCTACCGGGGTGGTGGCCCAGGACTGATCGGTCGCCCGGCCCTATAAACAGGCCATGGTTTGAGTACACCCGCTCCTGGGGGATCGGGTTGGTACGGAGCCGCCGGACGGGCCGGACGGTTGTGTTCGGGAACCGACCGGATTCGGCCCACCCCAAACCTGAGGTTCTCGCCGACCCGCGGCGGACCGCCGAGAATGAGCTTTCTGACAGGCTTGGCGTCGGACTTGCCCCCTGTAACGGGGCCGGCGGTCGGCGGACGCGGATCGCGATGTCGCTGGTGCTGCGTACCATCGCGCAATGAGCAGATGCACAGCTCCAGTTCGGGGACATCGAACAGCACGCGCTCGCGCCGCCTGCCCGGCATGCGGAGGTTACGGATCGTACTCATCTCATTCCTACTACCGATCCACCTACCAACCGGGAAGCAGTGTTGGCACTGTTGGCAGCGCGGCTGGCGGCGACCAAACCCATGCAACCAATGGCCAAGCAACGGTGACAGCGCCGAGGCCGACGCTTGATAAAGAGACAGCGTTGGGATTGGCATTCTTCGCAGCGGGCCTGATTGCGCTGGTGGTCATTGGAGTCGTTGTGCTCATGCCCGACAGGAAGCCAGAGGCCCCCGCGGCCAAGGTGTGGGATGCCCCCTCTCGGGGGTTCCTCGATGCGCTTGCCGCCGCCGGGGTGACAGCCGCTGACGACACCAGTGCTGAAAACCTCGTAAGAACAGGGCAGGCGTTGTGTGTCAGGTTTACCCAGCCGCAGGCCAACATGGAAGACCTGGCAACGGTGGTGCGGCAGTCGCGCGAGGGTGACATCACTCAAGTGCAAGCGCTGGCGATAGTAGAGGCGGCGAATACCAATATCTGCCCCGCCGCGGTCGTTCCTGCGGTGCCCGTACCGGCTCCTGTTCGCGTGCCGAACGTGCCGAACGTGCCGTCGCCGCCTAGCGTGTCCACCGGCGGTGGTGGTGGCGGCGGCGAATCTCGGTTTTGCCGCAAGCGCTGGTGGTGCTGACTCTCTCCGGGTGCATCCGGTCGAGGGACGCTGACTTCCCAGATCGGTACGGCCTCGACGTGGATTCCGTGGGAGCAGAGTCGGCGGATTTCTGCAGCGTCGTGCTGCGGGGCCGCAACGTAGCCTCCTTCAAGTTCGCGCTGGCGAAGTCGATCCTGACGCTGGCCGAGTCCGGCAAGACGGCGGTCTCGCTGGAAGAACTCGCGGTGCCGGTCAGCGGGGAATTGTGCTCGCACATCAGGTGAGGTCAACACCTGGTCGCCCTTGGCCCGCGCCAATGCGATTACGACGGGCTTAACGCCGCCATTCACAGGGCGGCAGACGACAACCGCATGCGTATGGCTAGCCGCGGCTAATGCGGCCATCCGCGCCGGGGTTGTCGGAGTAGTCCATGCCAGCCGACCGTCTTGCGTTCTTGGCAGCTCGCGAATTGCTGTGGCGCATCCATGTTGCAGCGTCTAGCAGTCGCAAGGTCGAGATGGTTGACGTGGCTCTTGGCGGACGGACGTCCTCGATACGCTCCCTAATGTGGTCATCTGTAAGAGTTGCCCGAAGCGACATCCAAGAATCCTCTCCCAGTGGGAGCGCGTTGCGGATCACGCTGTCAACGATCGGAATCAGACGCGGCCTCTTTCTGGCCAGTAACTTGCTCGTCTTGGTGCGCCCCACGCCTGGTAGTCGGCGTACAGCACTCCACAACTCGTAAGCCGGAGAGAGGTCGTCCGCGGTGGCGTTCCAGAGATCAACGTCGTCGGGGATGTCTGCAAGAAGTCTTGAGAAGGTGTTTGGTCCCGTCTCAAGTAGTCGCCGGACTGCCTGCGGCCCGAATCGCACGTCGAGCAGGCTCGCTGCAAGCAGATCGCTCGCGCAGAACCGGTCGCTGGGGTTATCGGGCAGATCGTCGAAGGTGCTGCCCGCGAAGGAACCGTCCTGATCGAAATACGCAACAAGTAATTGATCTGCGGGCGCACGGACCACTTCGACAATTCGTTGGCCGAGGTAGTTCTTAGATATCAAGTGACAACCCCGCAGGATTACTGAGCGGTTCAAGTTATCGAGATCACGCTATCAGCAAGCCTCGGCTCGCCGTGGCTTTGCCGCTGAGACCGCCGACAATCGGTCATCGTCTCACCTCGTGGCTGGGGAGCAACTCACCCCAATTATCGAGTCCGCACGCGCCAAAGAACCACTCACAGCTGAAGGCTGGGTAGTCGGCTTTGAGATGGTCTGCAGCTTTGCGGGTGAATGTTGCCACCAACTCGCGGCTACGGTCTGAGACCTCTGGGTCGGTCAGCACCCGCCTGATGGTCTCGGCAATGTCACGATGGAGCGGTTGGGCCACGGCGTCCTTTCCCATGTCGGCATGCAGTGTCGTACTGGGGTCCGACACCTGCGCTGCCGTTGATCAACACTCCACGCATATGGCGTGGTAAAGCTTCCGGCATGGGTGGTGCATTCGTTGCACCAACGGCCGAATCCTGTTGATTTTGCAAAAAGAAGTATTGTCAAATAAGCGTTCATCTACTGCGATTTACACTTTTTGTTATTTGATCGCATACATGTAACTGTGAAATTATTCGCAATTGGATGGTGTTGCCGTGGATTCCATGGCGACAGCCGGGCGATTTTCGGGGGGACGTTATGCGGGCTTCGGTGTTTGTGGGCAGGGTCGGGGGCTTGGCGGTCGCACTGGGTGTTGGTGCTGCGGCGGGCTGTCTGACTTCTGGTGTGGCCGGGGCGTCACCTGACGAATCGACGGATTCGTCGGCTCGGAGCGAGGCGACCGCAGCAGGGGCGACGCGGGAGGGGTCCTCAGGATCGGGTTTGCGGTCGCGGTTGACGCGATCCGCGGCTCAGGGGACTTCGTCGGGCGGCCGGGAGGCTGGCGGGGTGAAGGGTGCCCGTGGACCGGTGGTCAAGAATGACCCCGGCAGCGCCGCCGCGAGCGGCAGGGTGGAATCCGATGGGTTGGCCTCAGTGCTTCCTGCCGAATCGGTGCTTCCTCCCGTTCGTGTGTCGACCGAGGTTGCCGAGGACCGCCTCCTCGGGCCGACGGCTTCCGTCCCGGTCGAAGCGATGCCTGTGGCCTCAACGGTCGTCGGCCTCGTTCCCGGGGTGGCCGAGGCTGACGCAGACGCATCGGTGATGGCTCCGGCGACTGCGACTTCCGGGGCGATGGAAGCGGTTGATGAGGGTTGGTCCGGTTTGGTTCCGGGCGGGCCGGGGGAGTTGGCGGCGTCATGGGTGATGGTCGCTGCAGCACGCCGTGAAACGCGGAGTAGAGCGATCTTGCTCGGCACTGCGGCCAGGACGGTGGCGGCGGGAGGGCTGCCCGACGCTGAGAGGCTTCCTACAGCGGCGGCTGCCGTAGTCGGTGAGGATTCTGTTCATGCGGTGGCCCCGGCGGCGGCTGAGGTGTCGGTTGATCCGATCACCGCGATCGTCCAGCAGGTCCAGGCGGTGATCAGCGGGATCGTAGAGGCTGTCACCCAGTTTGTGAATCGGGTCGTGACGGTCGTCAGCCAGATCGTGACGTCGATCGTCAACATCTTCGTGCCTACTGTGCCGGTCAATTCCGCGCCGACGGTGGCCAATCCGACGGTGGGTGTGCCGGATTCGGTAACCGGTGCGGTCACCGGGATCGTGTCGGCCACCGATGCCGATGGCGACGTCCTGACCTACAGCGCCCCTGCGGGCACCAGCAAGGGCAGCGTTGCGATCGACTCCAGCACCGGGGCCTTCACCTACGCTCCCACGGTCAACGCGCGTGAGAACGCCGCCAAAGTCGGGGCGACCGACGCTGAGAAGGCCGACAGTTTCACTGTGACCGTCACCGACGGCAAGGGGGGGTCGGCCGACGTCGCCATCTCTGTGGTGATCAGCCCGTTGGCCACCACCCCGACCAACTCTGCGCCGGTCGTCGGGTCCCCGACAGTCGGTGTTCCTGATGCCATCACCGGAGTGGTCGCCGGAACGATGAACGCCAGCGACCCCGACGGTGATCCGTTGTCGTACACCGCCCCGGCATCGACCGGCAAGGGGACCGTCGCGATCGACGTCGCGACTGGCGAATTCACCTACACCCCGACCGCCGCTGCACGTCAGAACGCGGCCAACGTGGCAGCCACCCCCGCTGACAAATCAGATACCTTTACGGTCACTGTTAGCGACGGCCAAGGCGGATCAACGACCGCGCCGGTCACGGTGGTGATCGCACCAGCCGTGGCCACACCCAGCAACAACGCACCCGTGGCGGAAACCCCACCCGTCGTGATACCCAACCTGGTCACCGGGATCGCCGTCGGTCAGATCACCGCCACGGACCCCGACGGCGACAGCTTGACCTATAGCGGCACGACCACCACGAGCAAGGGCGCGGTGGTCGTGAGCAGCGATGGGTCATTCGTCTACACCCCTACTTTGGCCGCCCGGCACAGCGTGTCCAAAGTCGGTACTGAGGTTGACGATCTACTCGACACGTTCACAGTGACCGCCAGCGACGGTCGCGGCGGATCGGTCGCGGTTCCGGTCGTCGTTTACGTCTTGCCGCTCAACGCTGCGCCGGTGCCGGGCAACACGGTGGTGAGCGTTCCGGATACTTCCACCGGTGTGGTGACCGGTTCGATGACTGCGACTGACGCTGACGGTGATGTCTTGACCTACACCGTGTCGGCTACCCCCAGCAAGGGCAGTGTCCTGATCGCCCCCGATGGCACGTTCGTTTACACCCCTACCGCTGATGCCCGGCATGACGCCGCAAACCCAGCTCCGGCCCCCACGATGATCAACACCATTGACGCGCACACCATGACGCCGGCGATGGCGATCAGCGCAGACGGCAATCGCCTATACGTTGCCGACCAGCGCAGTCAAGCGTTGATCATGATCGACACCGCCACCGACGTCGTCACCGCCAGTGTCGAGATTCCAAACATGCCGTCAAACGTAGCAATCAGTCCAGATGGAACGCGGGCTTACGTCACCACCTCCACCATTAATGACAGCGACACCCCGAGTGGCAGCTTGATCGTTGTCGACACCGAAACCCGCTCCATCATCGCGACCGTGACAGGCCTGCTTGATCCGAATGGCGTTGCCGTCAGCCCCGACGGATCGCGGGTCTACGTCGTTGACGGCGTCGCCCGTACCGTTCAGGTGGTCGACACGGACACCAACACCATCATCGCGACCATCCAAGATGTGTTTGGTACCCGTGGCGTGGCCGTCAGTCCCGACGGCTCGCGCGTCTACGTCACCGGAGGGTCAACGGTGTCGGTAATCAACACCGCCACGAACACTCTCGCGGCCACCATAACGGGATTCAACGGAGTTGCGGGCACCTTGTCGGCGGTGGCGATCAGCCCCGATGGTGCATCCGCCTACCTCACGAACGGTAGCGGTTCCATTTGGGTCGTTGACACGGCGACCAACACAGTGACCGGCTCAATCGGCGACCTCGACCGGATCGTCCTTAGCTCCGACATCGCGATTAGTCCCGACGGTAAGTACATCTACATGACTGCGCCGTCAGACGTCTCGGTAATTGACATTGACCTCGGGACACCCATCGCTTCCATTCCTGCGCTAGAAGGGGGGCCGTTCGCGGTCAGTCCCGACGGAACGCGTCTGTATCGAAGCTCATCGCGGTCTGTGGATGTGTTCGACACCTACGGGAATGCCATCGACACCTTCACCGTGACGGTTACCGACGGCTACGGGGGAACCACATCCATCCCAGTAATCGTCGGCATCGCACCAGTCAACTCCGCCCCGGTCGCGGGCATCCCGGCTGTGGGCACGCCCGACGCCTCCACGGGTGTGGTGACCGGTTCGGTGACCGCGACCGATGCAGACGGCGACATCCTGACCTACAGCGGCTCGACAACCACCTCCAAGGGAAACGTGGTCGTTGATCCGACCGGAGGATTGACCTACACACCCACCGCGGAGGCTCGGATTAACGCGGCACGAGTCGATGCCACCGAAGCCGAAAAGCTCGACACCTTCACCGTGCTTGTTACGGACGGCTACGGCGGTGCCGTCGCTACCACAGTGAACGTCGTGGTTGTGCCGATCCAAACTGGTGCCCCGACTGTTGCTATTAATGTCCGGGATTATTCCGGTACGACCGAGGGGGATAGTGGATCGCACGTTGTTTTTGTGCCAGTTGAATTGTCTCGCGCTTCCGATCAGGAAATCACCGTTGATTACCAAATTGGTGCTCCATGGAGTTCAGCC
>JAUPKO010000780.1 GCA_030837395.1 Actinomycetota bacterium
CCTCACAAGTACGGGTCGGCGGGGGCAGGGATGGGTATCACGGTGTCGACCGTGACCCAGGGCACTGCGGCCGGGCTGTCGGTGCCGCCGCCGGGGGCGTACGTGCCCGTCACCGCGACCCACGTGTTGGCCGGGTACGGCGGCACCTCACCGACGGGCTGCACCTTGGTCGGCACGGTGTCAGCCGCGCAGCACGCCAGCGAGAGCCTGGTCAACTGCCAGCCGTCCGCCGTCGGCGTCACGAATCCGATCAGTTCGACCCGCCGATCCACCAGGGTGCGCCCGTCGTCCCACACCGCGCGGATCGCGTAGGAGTCCAAGTCCAGCGGCACCGGATCGCCCGGCGGCAACGGCGGCATCAGTTCGCCCTCGCGCGGCGCCTGCACGCTGGCCGCCTCACGCGCCGCGGTGTAGGCCCCCAGCGGCCCCGGCGCGATGAGGAAGATCGCCGCCACAGGCAGGAGCAACAACCAGGCCGTGCGCATGGTGCCGTGCTCGTGGGTGAGCACCGCCTCGTGCTCCGCAGCGGCATGGAAGCCATCGTCCGGGCCGTCGTCACCGTGGCCCCGCAGAGCGTCGATCAACGCCATCACCCCCAGCCCCACGAGCACCACGGCCGAGGCCAGCAGGTAGGGCTTCATGCCGGCCTTGACGTAGTTGATGTACGAGCCGCTCAGGACGATTCGAGCGATGGCACCGCCGACCAGGATGAGCAGAATCCCCTGAACTTCCCGCTTCACAGCAACCACCCGCCGACCACCACGGAGGTGACGATCGCCACGACCAACGTCGCGGGGGCGAAACGTGAGGCGAAGGACTTGCCGAAGGTGCCGCTCTGCAGCGCGATCAGCTTCAGATCCACCATCGGGCCCACCACCAGGAACACCAGGCGCGACGTCAGCGAGAACTCGGTCAAGGAGGCCGCCACGAAGGCGTCGGCCTCCGAACAGATGCTCAGCACCACGGCCAGCAGCGCCATCGCGAAGACCGAGAGCCAAGGGTTGTCGGCCACGGTCTGCAACCAGTCCCGAGGTACCAGCACATTCAGCGCGGCAGCTGTGAGGCCACCGATCACGAGGTAACCCCCGGCGTGCAGGAAGTCGTGGGTGGCGGTCAATCGGAAGGTATGCCAGTCGGTCTGGCCCACCAGGTGGTCCCGCCGCGGCATCCGGATCCAGTCGTCCTTGCCCAACCGCAGCCAGAGCCAGCCGATCACCACCGCGGTGACCAGGGAGGCCAAGAATCTCGCGACGGCCATGAGCGGGTCGTTGGGAAAGGCGACAAAGGTCGAGGCGATGACGATGGGGTTGATCGCCGGGGCGGAGAGCAGGAAGGCCAACGCGGCCGCCGGCGCTACGCCGCGGGCGATCAGCCCGCCGGCAACGGGCACCGACGCGCACTCGCACCCCGGCAGGACCGCCCCCGCACACCCCGCGACGGGCACCGCCAGGCCGGGCCGCGACGGCAACGCCCGCTGCCAGAAGGACGCCGGCACAAATGCCGCGATCGCCCCAGAGAGCACCACCCCGAGCACCAGGAAGGGTAGAGCCTGGACCACGATCGACACGAAGATCGTCGCCCCGGCCTGCAGCCGCGGCGAATCGAACAGGTCGACGATCCAGCGCTGCCCGACCAACACCAGCACCAGGCCGACTGTGAGCAGTTCTAGGCCGCCGGGCCGCCAGCGGGCTTTGGCGGCGGGTGTCACCGTGGGGGGTGCGGAGAGGTCGGCGTCGGGCGGCGGGCTCATGGCTGCGCAGTCCCACCGGACGGCGGCGGCTCGACCGGCGGCGCCGCCCCGTAGCGCCGATCCCGGCTGGCGTACAAGTCGATGGCGTGCCACAGGTGTGTGCGGTCGAAGTCCGGCCACAGCGTGTCCAGGAAGACGAACTCGGCGTAGGCGGACTGCCACAGCAGGAAGTTGCTGGTGCGCTGCTCACCGCTGGAGCGCACGAACAGGTCGACGTCTGGCATCTCGGGTTGGTACAGGTACCGCCGAATCGTGCGTTCGTCGACCTTGGCCGCGCGCAGCTTGCCACTGCGCACATCGGCGGCCATCGCCGCCGTCGCGTCGGCGATTTCGGCCCGGCCGCCGTAGTTGACGCACATCACGAGGTTGAGTTCGCTGTTGTGGCGGGTCAAGTCCTCAGCGGTGCGCAATTCTGAGACGACACTGCTCCACAGCCTGCCCCGGCGCCCGGCCCACCGCACCCGCACCCCGAGGGCGTGCATCTCGTCCCGGCGCCGGCGCACGACGTCGCGGTTGAACCCCATGAGGAACTTGACCTCCTCGGGGGATCGCTTCCAGTTCTCGGTGGAGAACGCATACACCGACAACCACTTCACACCGATCTCAAGTGCTCCGTGCACCACATCGAGCAGAGCGAACTCACCGGCCGCGTGGCCCTGCGTGCGCCGCAGACCGCGTTGGTGGGCCCACCGCCCGTTGCCGTCCATCACGATCGCCACATGCGCCGGCACCTCGTCGGGCGGCAACGCCGGGGGGCGCGCGCCGGAGACGTGGGGCGTGGGCGCGCGCAACTGGGTGGCCGACATGTTCATAGATTCTGCCACCGCCCACGGCGGGCGACGCGCAGCGACGTGGCGCCCTGTGGACGGCGGCGCCGATCAACGCGGGGTGACACTTCGATCCACCAGCGGCAGCGCCCGCAGGCGGTTCTCCAGGTGCCATTGCACATACGCGGCCACCAGGCCGGTGGCGTCGCGGCGCGTGCGTGGTTCGGACGCCTCGGCCGCCGCCCACTCGCCGGTCAGTAGCGCCGCCATGAGGTCCAGCGTCGGGCGACTCGGGGTGACGGAACCGGGCAGCCGGCAGTCCGTGCACAGCGACCCGCCTGCGCCCAGGTGGAACGCCCGGTGCGGGCCAGGCTCCCCACAATGAGCGCACTCGTCGAACGACGGCGCCCAACCGCCGACCGCCAACGAGCGCAGTAGGAAGGCATCGAGCACCAGGCCGTGCTCGTGTTCGTTGCCGGCCAATGCCCGCAGACCCCCGATCAGCAGGAGGTACTGCTGCAGCGCGGGGTGGCCCTCCTCCGGGGTGAGTCGCTCCGTGGCCTCCAGCATCGCCTGTCCGGCGGTCCACCGCCCATAGTCCGCGGCCAACACGTTGCCGTACGAGAAGATCGACTCCACCTGGGTGACGACCTCCAACGACCGGCCGGTGTGGAACTGCACATCGATGTGCCCCAGCGGCTCGAGGCGGGCCCCGAAACTGCTCGAGGTCCGCCGGACGCCCTTGGCCACGGCCCGCACCCGACCCCGGTCCCGGGTGAGCACGGTGATGATCCGATCGGCCTCGCCGAGTTTGTGGCAACGCAATACCACCCCCTCGTCACGGATCAACGGCACGGCACCAGTGTCACCCGTAGCGGGTCAGAATCGGCAACGACACCCACACCGGGCCCCATTGCGGCACAATCGGGCCCATGTCCGACTCCAGTTCCGTCATCGCGACCCCTGCCGTCGACGTCCCAGCCGAGGCGAACACTCCGCCCAGCACGCCGGGCAGCGGAACCCCCTTGACCTGGGTGGCGTTCGACCCGAAGTGGATTCGGCGCACGATCGCACTGGCCCTCGTGCTTTTCGTCCTGCTCGACGTGGTGCTCTGGTTCTACGGCCGCACCTCCAACTTCCTGCTGCTGCTCGTCATCGCGTGGCTCTTCGGCACCGCACTGGAGCCGATCGTCGGCTGGCTGGCGCGGCGGGGCATGAAGCGCGGCCTGGCCACCGGCATCGCGATGATCAGCTTTGTGCTGCTGGCCATCATCTTCATGGCGACGTTCGGCGGACTGCTGGTGCAGCAACTCGCGCAGTTGCTCGAGGAAGTCCCGAAGCTGATCGATCAAGCGGCCGACTGGGCCAGCAAGACGTTCGAGACCGACATCGATCCGCAGGCGATCGCCAAGCAGTTCAATATCTCAACCTCGCAGGTGGCCGGCTGGGCCGCCAACGTGACGGGTGGGCTGCTCGGGGTGCTGTCGACCACCGTTGGCATCGTGTTCCAGGGCTTCACGATGCTGCTCTTCGCGTTCTACTTCTCCGCCGACGGGCCTCGGCTGCGCCGCACCATCGCGTCCTGGCTGCCCACCAAGCAGCAGGCCGTGTTTGCCACCGTCTGGGACATCACCGTGCAGAAGACCGGCGCCTTCGTGGTGTCCCGGCTGCTGCTGGCGCTGCTGGCAGCCTTCTTCATGTCGATCTTCCTGCTGGCTATCGGCGTGCCCTACTGGCTGCCGCTGGGTTTGTTCACGGGCATCGTGAGCCAGTTCATCCCGACCCTCGGCACCTACTTGGGCATTCTGCTGCCGTGTTTGGTGGCGGTCTTCAACGATCCGCTCGACGTGGTCTGGATCATCATCTTCGGCACGGTCTACCAGCAGATCGAGAACTACTTCTTCTCCCCGCGGATCAGCGCAGCGACGTTGGACATCCACCCGGCCATCGCCTTCGGGTCGGTAATCGTCGGGGCCGCCTTGATCGGCGCGATAGGTGCGATCATCGCAATCCCGATCGCCGCCGCCATCACGGCCATCGTCGAGACGTACGGCCACCGCTACGAGCTCATCCCGACGCTCGCGGCCGAAGATGCCGCCAAGCAGAAGAAGCGCAAGGCGCGCCGCGAGGGCGCCGACGCCCTGCCGGTGGACGAGTACGAACACCGCGACAAGGCCCTGCCGGGCGGGGATTCGGACTCTTAGCGGGGCACCGCCGGCCGGGCTCAGAAGCCCAGGCGCCGCAACTGTTTGGGGTCGCGCTGCCAGTCCTTGGCGACCCGCACGTGCAAGTTGAGGTACACCGGAGTGCCGAGCAACCCTTGGATAGCCATCCGCGATCGCGTCCCGATCTCAGATAGGCGCGCACCCTTGCGACCGATGATGATCGGCTTCTGACTGTCGCGTTCGACGTGGATGGTCGCGAAGACGTCGAGCAGCGGATCATCGGCTTTGCGCCCCTCGCGAGGAGTCATCTCCTCGACGGTGACCGCGAGCGAGTGCGGCAACTCGTCTCGGACCCCCTCCAGCGCGGCCTCCCGGATCAGCTCGGCGACGAGCACCTCCTCGGGTTCGTCGGTGACGGTGTCGTCCGGGTACAGCTGCGGCCCCTCGGGCAGTTGGGCCAGGAACAGGTCCGTCACGACGTCGACGTTCATGCCGCTGTGGGCCGACACCGGCACGATCTCCGCCACCGGCAGGTCGACCGCCAGCGCGGCCTGGTGCGCGGCGGCGAGGGCGGCGGCGCCGGTGGCCGCATCCACGAGGTCCAGCTTGGTCACCAGCAACAGCACCGGCGTGCGGCGCAGGGCCTTGAGCTGCTCAGCGATGTAGCGGTCACCGGGGCCGGGCTTCTGGTCCGCGGGCAGGCACAACCCCACCGTGTCGACCTCAGCCCAGGTGGTGCGCACGAGGTCGTTGAGGCGCTCCCCCAACAGCGTGCGCGGTTTGTGCAGTCCTGGGGTGTCGATCATGATCAACTGGCCCTGGTCCGGACGGTTGATGACAGCCCGGATCGCGTGCCGGGTGGTCTGCGGCCGGTTGGAGGTGATCGCCACCTTGGCGCCGGCCATGGCGTTGGTGAGGCTGGACTTGCCCGCATTGGGCCTCCCCACTAGGCAGGCGAAGCCGGACCGGTAGGTCACGCGGAACCCTCGTGCACCTTGCCGCTGGGGTCTGCCAGGATCACCGTCGCATCGGCGCCTCCGGCCTCGTGCAGGGCTTGCCGGTCAGCTTTGGAGAGTCCGGGATCAACTGCCACCACCGCGGCCCCCTCGATCCCGCGGGCCCCTGCCGCCATCGCCTGGGCGATCGCCAACTGCAGCGCGGACAGTCGCAACGACGGCAGCACCACGTCCGCGCCGGAATACGTCCGCCCCGTGTCGTCGCGCACCGCGGCGCCGTGTTCGGCACCCACCCGCCCCCGGGCGCCGCGGGCGAGGGTGATCAGTTTGGCATCCTCAGCATTCATCCTGACACCTTCTCACCCCCACGGTGCCCAACCTTGCGGTGCCCCGGTCAGCCGGGATCGTCGATACCCGCCGGTTCGGTGTCGGGGACTTGTGGGCCAGACATCGAGATGGCCAGGGCGTTCCACTCGGCCACAAGTCGGTTCTGCAAGCCGAACATGAGCCGCTCGTCGTCCGGTTCAGCGTGGTCGTAGCCGAGCAGGTGCAGGATGCCGTGGGTCAGCAGGATGCCCACCTCGTGCCGCTCGGGGTGTCCGGCCTTGGCCGCCTGTGCCCGTGCCACAGTGGGGCAGATCACGATGTCGCCGAGCAGACCCTCAGACGGCTCCTCACCATCACGGGGGACCCGCAGTTCGTCCATCGGAAAACTCATGACGTCGGTCGGACCCGGCTCGTCCATCCAGGTGACATGCAGGTCGGTCATGGTCGCCTCGTCGGCGAACAGCACCGACAGGTCGGCCTGTGGGTGGATCCGCAACCGGTCCAGCACGAACCTGGCCTGCTCGGCCACCGAGATCTCGTCCACGTCCTCGTCGGATTCGTTCACGATATCGATCACGACGCTCAGCCTGCCATGGTTCAGCGCACCCGGTCGGCATCGAAGCGTCCGTAGGCGTCGACGATCCGGCCGACGAGTTTGTGCCGCACCACATCGCGACTGGTCAACTCGATGAAGGCGATGTCGTCGACGTCGTCCAGGACACGCTGCACTTGGCGCAGGCCCGATGTCGAGTTGCCGGGGAGGTCGACCTGCGTGACGTCGCCGGTGACCACCATGGTCGACCCGAAACCCAACCGGGTCAGGAACATCTTCATCTGCTCGGCGGTGGTGTTCTGCGCCTCGTCCAGAATGATGAACGAGTCGTTGAGGGTGCGTCCGCGCATGTAGGCCAGAGGTGCGACCTCGATGGTTCCCGAGGTCATGAGCCGCGGAATGCGGTCGGGGTCGAGCATGTCGTGCAGGGCGTCGTACAGCGGGCGCAGGTAGGGGTCGATCTTCTCGCTCAGGGTGCCCGGCAGGAATCCCAGCCGCTCCCCCGCCTCCACCGCCGGCCGGGTGAGGATGATCCGGTTGACGTCCTTGTTCTGCAACGCCTGCACCGCCTTGGCCACCGCGAGGTAGGTCTTGCCGGTGCCCGCCGGGCCGATGCCGAACACGATGGTGTGGGCATCGATCGCGTCGACGTAGTGCTTCTGGTTGAGCGTCTTGGGCCGAATGGTCCGGCCCCTGCTGCTCAGAATGTTGGCAGTGAGCACCTCTGCCGGGCGCATCCCGCCGTCGGCCTCGCGCAGCATCCCGAATGATCGCTCCACCGATTCGGTGGTCAGGCCCTGGCCCGACCGCACGATCGCCAACATCTCGGCCAGCATCTGCTCCGCGAGGACCACATCGGCTTCCGGCCCGCTGATACGCACCTCGTTGCCGCGCACGAAGAAGTCCGCCGCCGGCATCAGCCGCTCCATCAGCCGCAGGTACTCATCACCCACCCCGAGGATCGCCACCATGGGCTGCGAGGACGGTATGACGACGGTCGCCTCGACCACTGCTGGTTCGGTCATAGCCGACCCCTGATCATCCCGGCTCATCCGGGAGGCCAGGTGAGGTGCCGGCCGCCGAGGACGTGCACGTGCACGTGGTCGACGGTCTGTCCGCCATCGGCGCCGGTGTTGACCACCAGGCGGTACCCGGCGTCCAGGTTCTCGTCGGCGGCCACCTGGGTCGCGGCGGCCAGCAGCGTGCCGAGCAACGCGGGATCGCTTGCCGCCACGTCGGCGGCGTCGCGGTGGTGCTCCCGCGGGATCACCAGCACATGTACGGGGGCTTGCGGGTTGAGGTCCCGAAAGGCCACCACCTGGGCGTCGGAGTGGACGATGTCCGCCGGGATGGTACCGGCGGCGATCATGCAGAAGGGGCAATCAGCCATGCCCCCATCATGGCCCACATAGGTGCCCGGAATCAGCCCAGGCGCCCCGCGGCACCCAGCACCAGCGTCGCGGCCACCGCACCGGCGGACGCCGCGCGCAGCACCGTCGGCCCCAGTGACACCACCTGCCCCCCGGCTGCCCGCAGCGCGTCGACCTCGGCCGGCGTCAGTCCCCCCTCCGGACCGATCACCACCACGATCCGCCCGGATGTCGGTACCGAGGCCGCCGCCAGCGCTGCCGTGCCCTGCTCGTGGCACACGAAGACCGCCGCCGCACCGGCAACCTCGTGGGCCACGACATCGGCGAGCGCGCACGGCTCAGCGACGTCCGGCAGCCACACCCGACGACTCTGCTTGGCGGCCTCGGCGGCCGTGCGGCGCCATCGGCGAAGCCCCCGTTCGGCCCGGTCGCCTGCCCACTTGGTGACGCAGCGAGAGGCCTGCCACGGCACCAGCCGGTCGACTCCCACCGCGGTGAGCAACTCAACCGCGTCCTCGGCGCGGTCGGACTTCGGCACCGCCTGCACCACTGTCAGAGTCGGGCTGGGGGCCGGTTCGAACCCGCGGCCGACCACCTCGACGACGAGCCGGTCCCGACCGTGCACGTGGCCCACCGGGCCCGCCGCCCAGGCGCCCCGGCCGTCGGTGAGGACGATCACCTCCCCCACCCGGTGACGGCGCACCGACACCGCATGTCGCCCCTCGTCCCCCTCGAGCACCACCTGCGCGCCGATCAGCGCCTCCGGAGCCACGAGGTAGACCGGCCACCCGACCTCGCGGTGGTCGACCGACGCTTCAGCCATGGCCGCGGCTCACTTGCCGCCGAAGGCATCCTTGAGTCGACGGAACATGCCCGCGTGCTGCGGTTCCGCCTCGCCGCTGGGGTTCTCCTCGCCGCGCAAGGTGGCGAGTTCGCGCAGGAGTTCGGTCTGCCGGGTGTCCAGGCGGGTGGGCGTGATCACGTCGACGTGCACCACGATGTCGCCGCGGCCACCACCGCGCAGATGGGTCACACCGGCCCCGCGGATCGTCTGGGAGGAGCCGGGCTGCGTGCCCGGCCGGATCACGATGTCGACGAGGTCGTCGAGCGTCCGCATCTGCACCGTAGCCCCGAGGGCGGCGGCGGTCATGGGCAGGCTGAGGGTGGCGTGCAGGTCGTCGCCACGGCGAGTGAACACCTCATGCGGGCGCTCCACCACCTCGACGTAGAGGTCACCCGCCGGGCCGGCGCCGGGTCCCACCTCGCCCTCGCCGGCCAGCCGGATCCGGGTGCCGGACTCGACGCCGGCCGGGATCTTGACCGAGACGGTGCGGCGGGTGCGGATGCGGCCGTCGCCGGCGCACTCCGGGCAGGGGTGCGGGATCAGCGTGCCGTAGCCACGGCACTGTGGGCAGGCCCGCGCGGTCATCACCTGGCCCAGGAACGAGCGCTGCACCGTCTGGATCTGGCCGCGCCCGTGGCACATGGTGCAGGTGACCTCCTCGGTGCCGACAGCGGCTCCGCGCCCGCTGCAGGTGGGGCAGGCGATGGCGGTGTCGACCGTGATGTCCTTGACGGCGCCGAAGGCGGCCTCGGCGAGATCCAACTCGACGGCGATGAGGGCATCCTGTCCACGGCGCACCCGCGGCCGCGGCCCCTGCTGGCCACCACCGCCGAAGAACGCGTCCATGATGTCGCCGAAGCCGAAGTTGCCCTGGCCGAAGCCACCGGCGCCGCCACCAGCCGCACCGCCGCGAGGGTCGGCGCCTAGGTCGTACATCTGCCGCTTCTCGGGATCCGAGAGCACCTCATAAGCGGCCGTCACCTCTTTGAACTGCTCCTGGGTGGCCGGGTCGGGGTTGACGTCAGGGTGCAACTGGCGCGCGAGCTTGCGGTAGGCCCGCTTGATCTCTTCGCCGGTGGCATCCCGGGCGACGCCGAGCACCTCGTAGTAGTCCACTTGACTAATCCGTCCTGTTCTGCAGAAGTGGTGCGCACATGCACTGCGCCCGTCAGCGATGCTCGCCTCAGGTGGTATCACTCACGATTCGCCCCAGATATCGTGCGACAGCCTGCACGGCGCTCATGGTGGCGGGGTAGTCCATGCGGGTGGGTCCCACGACGCCCAACTTGGCCAGCACACGGTCGTCGCTGCCATAGCCGGAGATCACGACGGAGGCGTTGGTGAGGCCGCTGGCAGCGTTCTCGGTGCCGATGCGCACCTTGAGGTCACGCGTGGCCGTGGCCTCGCCAAGCAGACGCAGCAGCACCATTTGCTCCTCGAGTGCCTCGAACACAAGATCCAGGGAGCTGCCGAAGTCGTCCCACTCTCGGGCTAGGTTGGCGGTGCCGGCGTACACGACGCGATCCTCGCGGCGATCCGTGGCCGCCTCGGCGACGGCTGCCGCGATGCCGAGAGCGGCCGTCCTGGCATCCTCGGACATCCCGTCGGCGAACTCGGCCAGCCTGCCCGCCACCTGTGACATCTCGGCCCCGGATACCGTCCGGTTCACCCGCTCTCGGAACTCCGCGAGCAACTCGTGGTCGATGTCTCGGTCGACCTCCAGGATCCGCTGGTCCACCCGACCGGAATCAGCGATCACCACCACCAGAATCCGCCGACCGGATAGGCCCACGATCTCGACGTGACGCACCGTCGAACGCCCGAGTGACGGGTATTGCACCACCGCCAGCTGTTTGGTCAGTTGCGCCAGCAGCCGCACTGTGCGCTCCACTGCATCGTCGAGGTCCGTCGGCTCTGCCAGGAAGGTCTGGATCGCGCGTCGCTCCGAGGGACTCAGCGGCCGCAACTCCACGAGGTGGTCCACGAACAGGCGGTAGCCCTTGTCTGTGGGGATCCGTCCGGCACTGGTGTGCGGGGCGGTGATGTAGCCCTCTTCCTCCAGCACCGCCATGTCGTTGCGGATCGTGGCCGGGCTGACACCAAGTTGGTGGCGCTCGACCAGGACTTTGGACCCTACCGGCTCACGTGAGCGCACGTAGTCGGCGACGATCGCCCGCAGCACCGCGCGCTTGCGTTCGTCGAGCACAGCAAGGGTTCCTTTTCTCCGTGGGCGACTGGCAGTCACAACGTGGGAGTGCCAGTTTACGCTGTCTGACCCGACGTGCCCACCAGTGCACGGGCCGAAGGTGCGTCACCCGATTGGGTAAAGGAAGCCAGACCAATTGCACGGTCCTGGCGGCATCCACCGCTACGATCACAAGAGTTCGGCCGTCCCACCGGACCCATCCGCCCACTCTCGGAGGCACGATGTCCACGAATCCGCCAGGTCCTCCTGGTTCCTTCCCGCCGGGCCCGCCGCCCCCACCAGGTGGGGCACCTCCGCCCCCTCCCGGTGGCGGTTACCCCCCGCCCCCACCGGGAGGGGGCTACCCGCCGCCGCCAGGTGGTATGCCCCCGATGCCGCCAGGTGGCCCGGGTGGCTACCCCATGGCACCGGGCGCCGGCCCCAACATCGGCGACGGCGTGAAATGGGCCATCAACAAGTTCGGCCAGAACGCCGGCGTCATGCTCGCCTTCGCAGCCATCATCATGGTCATCAACTTGATCGGCCGCTGGGCAAGCAGTGCCGTGAATTCCGGCGCGAACGACGTCGCCAACAATGTTGAGGACTGTGCGAACCTCACCGGTGATGCCTACCTGGACTGCCTCACCGGGACCACGACCACCAGCACCGGACTGCTGCTCGGGATGGGGCTGCTGAGCCTGATCATCTCGATCGTGTTCTGGGTTCTGACCGTGCTGGCTCAGATCGGACTGATCAACGCGTCGCTGAAGATCACCCGCGGCGAGCGTCCGGCGTTCTCCGACCTCTGGACCCCGCAGCACTTCTGGCAGTTCATCTTCGTGTCGATCCTCTACGGGCTTGCCGTGGGCTTCGGCCTGTTGCTCTGCCTGATCCCCGGTCTGCTGGTCATTTGGGGCTGGCAATTCGCGCAGTACTCGGCGCTGAACTCCGGCCCTGGCGTCTTCGCCTCGTTCGGTGAGTCGTGGCGGATGGTCATGGCCAACAAGGGCCCAGCCGTCGTGACCTTGCTGGTGCTGTTCGTGGCCAGCCTGATCACGTTGATCACCTGCGGCATCGGAGCCCTGGTCGTGGCCCCGTTCAGCACTCTGTTCATGGCCAACATGTTCCGCCAGTTCCGCAAGGAGCCGGTGGCGGCCTGAGCCCCACGCCCGGCATCGCCCGGGATGAGAAAACATGTGGTCCCGAACCCGTCCCGGGTTCGGGACCACCTGTTTGGCTCCCACCGCACCGGCGGCGACCCGTGTTGCGTGACGTTGCGGGGCGCCGTGCGGTGGAGGGGGGAAAACATGACCAGACGTCGA
>JAUPKO010000781.1 GCA_030837395.1 Actinomycetota bacterium
GAGCAGGCTCGTCGGATCCTCGCCTTGCGAACACGGACGGTGACTTGATATGCGCGCAGTGATCATGGCTGGTGGCGAGGGAACGAGACTCCGGCCGTTGACGGCCTCCGCCCCGAAACCGTTGTTGCCGGTCGTGGGTCGGCCACTGTTGGAGCATCTGCTGCTGCTGTTGAAGGACCACGGGATGACTGAGTCCGTGGTCACCCTGCAGTACTTGGCGTCGATGGTGCGAACCTATTTCGGTGACGGTTCAGATTTGGGCGTCGACCTCACCTATGCCACGGCCAAGCGCAAGGTCGGCACCGCCGGCAGCGTCAAACATGCCGCTTCGGCCCTGCGTGGCGATACTTTTCTGGTCATCTCCGGCGATGGCTTGACCGATATCGACCTCACCGGATTGCAGGAATTCCACCGGGCGAAGGGGGGCGCCGTCACCATCTGCCTCGCGCGACGCCCAAATCCGCTCGATTTCGGGATCGTGGTGACCGACGATGAAGGTCGGATTGAGCGGTTCCTCGAGAAGCCGTCCTGGGGGCAGGTGTTCACAGACACGGTCAACACAGGCATCTACGTGGTGGAACCCGAGGTGCTCGACGAAATTCCGGAGGGCGTCGAGGTCGACTGGGCGAAGGATGTGTTCCCGCGACTGCTCGAGGGCGGGGCACCGATGTTCGGGTTCATCGCCGACGGCTATTGGCAGGATGTCGGCACCCTTGAGGCCTACCAGCGGGCTCAGACCGATGCGCTCGACGGCCGGGTTCGGTTGGATATCCCCGGGTTCGAGACGACGCCCGGGGTCTACCTCGGGCAGGGTGTCGAGATCGGCGAAGGCGCAACCCTGAGCGGTCCGTTGTTCATCGGGGATTATTCGCGGGTCGAGGGTGGGGCTCGGATCGAACCGTACAGCGTAGTGGGTCGGCACGCGGTCGTCAGAGCAGGTGCGCTGGTCGAGCGAGCGACCTTGTTGGACAACGTCTTTGTCGGGGAGGATGTCGAGCTTCGAGGCTGCGTCGTCGGGCGCCACACCGACATCCTTCGGGGGGCGCGAGTCGAGGAGGGTTCCTTCGTCGGCGACGACTGCCGGTTGGAGCCCGAGGTGGTTATCACGGCAGGGGCGGATGTCTATCCGTACAAGACGATCGAAGCCGGCGAGGTGGTGGTCGAGAGCGTCGTCTGGGAGTCGCGATCGTCGCAGCGGCTGTTCGCTGGCGAGCGGGTCAGGGGCGTGGTGAATATCGATGTCACACCCGAACTCGCAGTCCGGTTGTCTGGGGCATTTGCGACGATGCTCCCGCAGGGTGGCAAAGTGGCGATTGCGCGGGACCACGCGGCGGTGTCGCATGCGCTCAGCCTGACGATCATGGGCGCACTGATGGCTACCGGGGCGGAAGTCCG
This sequence comes from Actinomycetota bacterium, assembly GCA_030837395.1. Taxonomy (GTDB): domain Bacteria; phylum Actinomycetota; class Actinomycetes; order S36-B12; family UBA10799; genus JACJWR01. The sequence goes on from JAUPKO010000781.1 coordinate 1,396, forward strand.
GGTGCTGGGCACCTGCCCGATTCCGGTTGCCCGCTCCTTCGTCCGGGCCCACGCGGACGGTGGCGTAGTTATCCGCACCACTCCGGGGGCGCTGGAACACGTCGATATTCTGCTGCTCGACTCGCAGGGCACCGAGTTGGACCTGCGCGAGCGCCAGCAGTTGGAGCGCATCGTGAATCGGCACGATATCCGGCGACCGGTTCCTGGCGAGGTGGGCAGTGTGTCGGCTCCGATCGCCCCGATTGAGGACTATTGCGCCAAAGTTCTGGCCGGCACGGACCTGACCGGGGTGGACGAAGCCGATCTGCGAATCGTCGTCGACACCTCCGGCGGCACCTGTGCCACCGTGCTGCCTGCGTTGTTGTCGGCGGTGGAAGTCGAGGCCCTCAGCGTCAATGCCCGGTTGACGCCGAACCATCCCACGGAATCGGAGGAACAACGGACGGAGGCGCTGCGGCGACTGGGCCTGATGGTGGCCTCGAGCAGAGCCGCTCTGGGGCTGCGGATTGACCCCACCGGTGAACGGCTGTCAATCGTCGACGAGACCGGTCGAGTTCTCAGTGACGACCGTGCGCTGCTGGTGGTACTGGATCTGCTCGCAGCTGAGCGGCGTGGTGGCTTCGTGGCACTGCCGGTCACCACGACCCGAGTGGCCGAGCAGGTGGCCGCCTATCACGGAGTCAACGTCATCTGGACGACGACGGGTCCGCAGGCGCTGGCGCAGGCCACGACCACCGCCGACCTCATCCTGGCCGGTGACGCCAACGGCGGATTCGTCTTCCCTGCGGTCGGTTCGTCCTGCGACGCGATGGCGGCGTTGATGGCCTTGCTTGGGTTGGTGGCACGCACTCGGCTGACTCTGCGAGGTATCGACACCAGGATCCCGTCCACGGCGCTGCTGCGGGAAGCTGTCCGAACGCCGTGGGCACGTAAGGGCGCGGTGATGCGGCAGGTGCGTCTGGCGGCGCTGAACCGACGTACCGACGAGACGGAGGGCTTGCGCATCCTCTACGAAGACGATGCCTGGGTGCTGGTCGCTCCCGACCCGGGCGAGGCCATCGTCCGGTTGTGGGTCGAGGCCCCAACGGAGGGCCGCGCTCGCACCCTCCTCGCTGAATGGCGGGAGATCGTCGAGGCGGCGTCCCAGCCGCCGCCGGAAGACGACGGCAGCTAGGGTTGGTCCATGGTTCCTGCGGAGTTGCGTTACACGCGTCAGCACGAATGGATCGGTGAGCGGCCCGATGGGGTTCTGCGCATCGGCATTACGGAGTTCGCTCAGGATGCCCTGGGCGATATCGTCTTCGTTTCGCTGCCCGAGCTCGGTGCCGAGGTCGAAGTTGGCGCGCCGATGGGCGAAGTTGAGTCCACCAAGAGCGTGAGCGAGATCTATGCCCCGGTTGCTGGCACTGTCAGCGCCCGAAATGATGCAGTGGAGACGGCGCCGGAGACGATCAACACTGATCCCTATGGCGACGGGTGGTTGGTCGAGATCACTCCGACCGGCCAACTGACCGGCGAAGTGCTGGACGCTGGCGGATATCAGGCCCTAGTTCAGGGTTAGGGTTGGGTTTTCAGGAGGGGCGAGATA
>JAUPKO010000782.1 GCA_030837395.1 Actinomycetota bacterium
AGCTCCGCGCCGTCAACGCCGCCGGACCAGGCCCCGCCTCGGCCGCCGTCCCCGTCACTCCGATCGAACCAGGCCCCATCGGCAACGTGTTCGTGCCGATCTCCCCTTCGCGCGTCATTGATACCCGCACCGCCAAGGGCGGCACTGGGGCGATCCAGACCGGCACGCAGCGCGTCTTTTCCATCGCAACCGTCCAGGACGGCGGGGCGGCCGCCGTACCCGCCGGCGCCACGGCGATCGTCTACAACCTCACCGTGCCCAACCCAGCGATCGCCGGCCACCTCCGTGTCATGCCCGGCGACGCCGCCAGCTTGACGACCGCGTCGGCAATCAACTTCCGACCAGGTGAGACCATCGCCAACGGCCTCACCACCACAGTCGACGCCCAGCGTCGAATCGTCATCTACGCCGGCTCCACTGCCGACGCTATTGTTGACGTGGTCGGCTACTACCTCCCCTCGCAGCAGGCAAAAGATCCCCAGGCGCCCGGGGCCGTCACGCCCGCGGCGACCGGCTCGCGCTTCACCCCCACTGAGCCGCAACGCGTCTACTCCACAATCACCGATCCCGCAGGCGCCCTCCCGGCGGGGGTCAACCGGCAGGTGTCGGTCGCCGCCGCTGTGCCGGCCGGGGCGATCGCGGTGGCCTATAACATCACGGTGGTCCGGCCGGCAAGCGACGGTCACCTGCGCGTGATGCCCGGCGATGTGATGACCACGCCAACCTCGACCATCAACTGGACGGCCACGGGTGACACGATCGCCAACGGCCTCACCGTCGCCCTCGGCGGCGATCGCACCGTCAGGGTGCAGAACTTCACCAGCGGCGACGTCCACTTCTTGTTCGACGTCGTCGGCTACTACTCGGCCTCGGGCGCGCTGTTTTACCCGACTGATCCGACGCGAGTGTTCGAGTCTCGCACTTCGCACGGAGGCACTGGGCCGATCCTGCCGCTCCTACCCGGTCAGCGGGTTGTGAGCGTGGCCCAGGCCGTCGACGGAGGGGCCGAGCAGGTGCCCGAGGGCGCCATCGCCATCGCCTACAACGTGGCGGTCACCAACACCGGATCCTCGGGCCATCTGCGCGTCTACCCAGGCGACCTCGCCACCCTCGCCTCCGCCTCCACCCTCAACTGGCCCGGCGCCGGCTTCACCAGGGCGAACGGCACGGCGGTGGGCATCAGTGCGCTGCGCGAGGTGAAGGTCTACAACGGTTCGGACACCTCCACCGACGTGTTCATCGACACCTACGGCTACTTCCGCTGACCACTGCACCACACAGGCCCGCACACACAACGGTGCCCCACTCCCAGAGGGGATCGGGGCACACTCGCTAAGGCCTGATTCGGGCCCCCGGGCCCGGGCGCGTGGCGCGGGCCGGGGGCGCCCTCGTTGCGCAGCCCGGCCGTTCCGCTGTGCCCGGTATCCCCGCTCGCGTAGGGGTTGGCGAGCGTGCCTGCGTCCGCGGCTGGCGGTTGGGATGGCGTGCGGGCGCGTGCCGGCTGTTGCATCTGCGCTCGTCAGTCGGGTTATCCGGCCATCCGCGCCTGGGAGTTGGCGTATGGGCGGTGAAATGGCCGGTATCGCCTACTGGGAGGCGCGTTTGGGGCCACAAGGCGACTGTGGAGCGCATGACGGCCGAGGATCCGCCGGAGAGGCCGCCGAGAACAAACGAGGGGCCCCGCCGTGGTGGCGGGGCCCCTCGCTGGGGTGCAGCTGGGCGCTCAGCTGGCGCTGGCGCTGGCACCGCCGGAGGACGCCGGGACATCCGCGACGACGGTGTTCTGCAGGGTGTACTTGTTGTCGGCACCGAAGACGTAGACGCCCATGGCGGCCTTGCTCGGGTCGCCGTTGGCGTCGAGGTTGATCGGGCCGGACTGGCCTTCGTAGTTGACGTCCTTGCCATCCTTGAGCAGGGTGGCGCAGGCTTCGAAGGTGTTGCAGGCTTCGCCCTGGTCGTCCGCACCGCTGACCGCAGCGAGGTTGGCGGCGATTGCCGGACCGGAGTTGTTGCCGGCCTTCAGCGCAGCGAGTGCGATGAGGTTCACGGCATCGTAGGACTCAGCCGCGTAGGAGAAGTCGGTCAAGTTGGGGTCGACTTCGAGCAGCTGAGCGCGGAAGGCATCGCTGGGCTTGGCGCCGGGCGTGGTGCCCTTGACGCCGGTCATGGTGCCCTCGGGCAGGCCCTCGGCCAACGTGTTCGACAGGTTGCCGTCGACCAGGTAGAGCTGCACGTTCTGCGGCCCAACGCCCTGCTTGATCATTTCCTGCAGGATCTTCTTGGACTCGTCGAAGCCGATCAGCACGATGGCGTCCGGGTTGGTCGCCTTGCACTTGCCGACCTCAGCCTCGAACGAGGCCGCCTTCGGGTCGTAGATGATCGTGTCGGTGATTTCGCCACCGCCTTCGGTGAAGACGGTGTCGACCACGTTGGCCAGACCCTCACCGTAGGCGTCTTGCAGCGCCATAATGCAGATGCTCTGGTTGCCATCGGCCAGCGCCTGATCGGCCAGCACCTTGCCCTGCAGCGTGTCCGGCGGGGCGGTGCGTGCGTAGAGGCCGTTGTCGGGGTAGTCCGTCAA
>JAUPKO010000783.1 GCA_030837395.1 Actinomycetota bacterium
CGCCGGGCACATCTCGTCCTCCAGCTGATCCCACCGCATCGGTTCGTCACGAACCCGTTCTACTGCAACGGTTTCCGTGCGACGGCCCGAGTGCAGACCTGACTCTCTTTCTGCCTCGGCAGCTTCCGATGTCGACTTGAGGGGGTCAGTTGGACGGCCACGTGCAAGGCCGGGGGAGGGCCGTGCGGTACCCAAGTTGCGCGGGAGAGTGCGGCGCAGACCCACGCCACGCTGAAGCGTTCGGTGCGGTACCCGAGCTACGTCGGAGTCGTCCTGGACGTCGCCGAAGTCAGCACCGCTGCGAGTCGAACGCTGGATCCGGTGGCCTGCGAGTAGAACCGGGCCGCCACGAATTCCTCCCGCAGCGCACCGCCCGGGCCGAGAGCAGCCGCGTCAAGCGAGAGCCCGACATGCTCGAGCAGCTGGGCGAAGAAGACGACCTGGGTGCGGGTGTTGCCCTCCCGGAAGGGATGGGCAACGTTCAATTCGGCCCAAACCTCGGCCAGTTCGCTAAGGAAGTGAGCGTCGGTGCCCGGCTCGGCCAGCAGCTCGGCGAGGGCGTTGAACTGGCGCTCGGCTGCCTGCTCCATCTCGGGGCCTGCCGGATAGTAGGCGTAGGACATCTCGGGTGCGGCCGGATCGCCGGGTGGGTAGTTGACAACGTCCGGTCCGGACTTCGTCATTCGCGTGGCCGGTCCGATCCGCGGCTCGCCGGCCCACGCGTAGACGTCCTGGAAGATGTGTCGGTGGATGCGCTTGAAGTGGGCGTAGTCGAACGACCCTACGATCGGGTTCGAGGCGAGTTCGACGATGCGGGCTCCGCTCCGGGCCAACTCTGCGCGGTCCAACTCGTCGGCGTTACGGACCCCGTGCCGACCGCGGCTGGGAATCAGGTTCCGCAAAACCTCGGTGCCCGGTATGAAGTAGTCGTCCCAACTCTGGAACGCGTCAGTCACGACTTGAAGTGCCCGGCCCGGCTGAGCTCGTCTATTTCTTTGACGGCCTGGTCGCCGGTGATTTCACGACTGGCAACCCTCGTCCAGATCTCGCGAATCACGGGGTCAGACATCTCGTGACCGGCGGCGCCGAGGGCCCCGTCTGCCAGGGCGAGCGCAGCGGCCATCTGATCGTCGACCGTCCCGGGCCTAATGGGTGCTTGCGTCACGTTTCCTCCGATTGCAGGCATCCCGACTTGTGGAAAGGTCCACCGTCGGCCGCGCGGGATTGTCTTCCCATGATACGGCAGGGAGTGCCCACTTCAGGTCCGCAAAGAGACCCTGTGCGTTCTGCTCGCACGATTCCGGATCGTCCCAATGTGGGAAGTTCCCATTTGGGGCTACGGAGGGGGTGATCCTTTGGAGGCAACTGTGAAGGACATCCTGGAAACCGATGCGCCCGGGCGAGCCGTCCTGTGCGGCCACGCGAATGAACTGTTCCTCGGGCGTGAGAACCCCGACGGATCCGTCCTGCTGCAGCCGGCCACGGTCATCTCGAAGGCGCAGGCCCAGTACGACAGCGACCCCGACTTGCGGGCTGTGCTTGCCGCTGCGACCGAGTCGGGGACCGTCAGTCGTGATCGCCGCCGGACGAAATGACCGCATATCTCTATTCGCGAATCGCAGACGAGCAACTGGACCTGATCGAAGCCGCCGATCCAGATCTGTACGAGTGCGTGCTGGAGGCCTGCCAACTCGTGTTGGAAGAACCCACCAGCGCATAGGCCCTCTCCACGGCTATCGCCACCGAGAATGGCGTGATCCTCGTGCTGCCGGTGCCCGGGTACTCGCCCTACAAGGTGTTCTGGAACGACGAGGCGCCGCGCGTTGAAGCGGTGTTTCCGCGGCCGTGACCCGGATTCACCGCCGTGAGTGCTGCCCTTCGTTGTTCTTGCCATTCGATGCGCACCCGGTTGACGTTGGCGGAAGACTGCATAGGGTGGGGCACATGTGGCGAACCAGCAGATCCGCCGCGACCGTGACTGCTGCTGCCCTGGGTGGCGTCCTCGCGCTGACTTTGTCCGGTCCCGCTGGAGCCACGACGCTGTCCGTCGTCGGTCCCGCAGGAGCCCAGGCGACCCCGCAGTCGGCGCCGAGTGGGGCGTCAGTCCCCGCTGCAGCGCAGACGTCTCGACCTGCCGCGTCGGTGGCGATGTCGCCGCTCGGCGAGCCAGCCCCGCGGCCGTCCATCGTCAGTGCAGGCCCTGGCCAAACCCGCAGTGAGTGGCACGTCGTGGCGGACACTGCCGCTGACATCGAAGGCGACGGTCACACCTCGCCGACGTTGGCCGGCACAACGTTCGCCGCAGCGGCCGCAGCCTCGCCCAACGCCGCAGCGGCTGCCACCCCCGCAGCGGCAGTTGCGTCGACGGCAGTCACCCCCGCCGCGAACCGCGCCTTCTGGGCGTTTGCCCTGCTTGCACCGAACGCACCCACGAAGGCCGTCCGCTGGAACCCCTGCCGCACGATCACCTGGGTGTGGCCTGGTTCAACGGCGCGTGACCGCTACTGGATGACAAGGTCCATGCAGGCAGTGTCGGTGTACTCCGGAATGAGCTTCCA
>JAUPKO010000784.1 GCA_030837395.1 Actinomycetota bacterium
TCCGATGCCGCTCCTGCCGAGATGGCCGAGGCCATCGGAGACCTCTACCGCAGCCGCGGACCGGAGTTGAACCCGGACGTCATCGAGTGCTACCGCGCGGCGTTCTACCTCGGCCGGGACTGGGAAACTTACGCCCACAACCCGCTGTATGCCCGGTTCACCGCCAACAAGGCCTGGCAGCCGTTCGACAAGTGGATCCACTACTTCGACGTGTACCGGCGGGTGCTCGCGCCCTACGTTGGCAAGCCCGTGCGGGTACTCGAAATCGGGGTGTTCCACGGCGGTGGACTGGACCAGTTGCGTTACCTGTTGGGGCCCGACGCCGAACTTCTCGGGATCGACATCGGCGAGGAGTCGCAGGCGGTCTGCGCCGGACGCTTCGAGGTGATGATCGGCGACCAGACCGACCGTGACTTCCTGGCCCGGCTGGTCGCCGAACACGGGCCGTTCGACGTGATAATCGACGACGGCGGCCACTCGATGCGTCAGCAGATCACCGCAGTCGAGGCACTGTTCGAGTCCCTCAACGAGGGCGGGGTCTACATCGTCGAGGACACCCACACCTCCTATTGGCCGCCGTACCACGATGCCGACCAGACCTTCATGGAGTGGGTCAAGCACCGCGTGGACGACCTCAACGCCTACCACCACTCGCGGGAGGCGGACCTGCCGATCTGGACGACGTCGGTGTCGGGCATCCACCTGTTCGATTCGATGGTGGTGCTGGACAAGAAGCGTCACCTGCCGCCGTTCTGCGAAGTGGCGGGCACGGGTTCCTTCGTGGCGGCGGATCGGATCAGTGAGTCGATGTTGCTGGCCTACCGGGGGGCGCTGGCCGGTGCCGAGGCGCGCACGGAGCAGTTCCGGGTCGATCGGGAGGCCGTCGACGCCGATCGGCAGCGGGTGATCGCCGACAGGGATGGTCGGATCGAAGCAGCCCTGGCCGAGCGCGATGCCGCCCAAGCCCGGGCGGCCGAAGCGATGACGGCACTGGACGAGGCAGCGCGGCAGTTGGAGCAGATGTCGACCAGCGCCTCGTGGCGGGTCACGGAGCCGCTGCGCAAGATGCGCGGCAAGAAGGCAGGAGCAGATGACGCAGGCTGAGCCGCTGTCGGCGGACATGCCGGTCTACATCGCGGGCCACCGCGGGCTGGTGGGGTCGGCGGTGTGGCGCCGGTTGACCGAGTTGGGCTTCACCAACCTGATCGGCTGGCGTTCGGATGAGGTCGACCTCACCGATCGTGACGCCACGCACGATGCCTTGACGACTGCGCGGCCGGCCGTGGTGGTCGATGCCGCGGCGCGCGTCGGCGGGATCATGGCCAACTCCACCCGGCCGGTCGACTTCCTTCACGACAACCTGCGCATTCAGACCAACCTGTTCGACGCCGCCCACGCCGCGGACGTGGATCGCCTGCTGTTCCTGGGTTCGTCCTGCATCTACCCCAAGTTCGCGGACCAGCCGATCCACGAGTCCTCGCTGCTCACCGGCCCCCTGGAGCCCACCAACGAGGCGTACGCGATCGCCAAGATCGCCGGCATCATCGGCGTACAGGCCTTCCGCCACCAATACGGTCGGCGCTGGATCTCGGCCATGCCGACCAACCTCTACGGCCCCGGCGACAACTTCGACCTCACCACCTCGCACGTGCTGCCTGCGATGATCCGCAAGTTCCACGAGGCGCAGCAGTCCGGCAGCACCGTCACGCTGTGGGGCACCGGCACACCCCGGCGGGAGTTCCTGCACACCGATGACGTCGCCACCGCGGTGATGCACCTGCTCGAGACCTACGACGACGATTCCACGATCAACATCGGCACCGGTGAGGACGTCACGATCGCCGAACTCGCCGCGACCATCGCCGACGTCGTGGGCTTCACCGGCGAGGTCGTCTGGGACACCTCCAAGCCCGACGGAACACCGCGCAAACTGCTGGACGTGTCACGCCTGCGCGGGCTCGGCTGGGCGCCGGCTGTGAGTCTGCGCGAGGGCATCGCCGACACCTACGAGTGGTACCTGGCCCAACTGGCCGTGGACGAACGGGACCCTGGCTCGTGAACTCGGCGTTGCTGAGTCTGCCCCGGCGCACGGTGGGTCCGGTGCCGTTCCGGGTCGTGCCGCTCGCCGAGGCCGTCGCGGCGGTGGTCGCAGACGCGTTGGGGGTGGCCGACGGTTCCGGGGCCCCTGGTATCGCGGTCCACTTCGCCAACGCTTACACCGTTGCGCTCGCCGACGCCGACCCCGGCTATGCCGGGTTGTTCTCGCCGGGCAGGGTGGCGGTGTTCACCGACGGTGTGCCGGTGGCGTGGGCGGGTCGGCGGTTCTACCAGGAAATGGCCGCGGAGTGGGAGCGGGTCTACGGCCCGGATGTGATGACCGGTGTGCTGGCCGCCTCCACGCACGATGGCCCCGCCCACTACCTGCTGGGCGGCTCGCCGCAGGTGCTGGCCGATCTGCAGCAGGCCATCGCTCGGCGGTGGCCAGAGGCACGGATCGCCGGGGCCGAGTCCCCGCCCTATCGCGCCCTGACCGAGGCGGAACGTGCCGACCAGGACAGACGGATCGCGGAGTCCGGTGCGCAGATCGTGTGGGTTGGGCTGGGCACGCCGAAGCAGGACTGGGAGGTCGCCCGACTCGCCGCCGACCTGCCGGTGGTGGCCATGGCCGTGGGGGCCGCCTTCGACTTCCTGGCCGGCGCCAAATCGCAGGCCCCGGTGTGGGTGCAGCGCTCCGGCCTGGAGTGGGCCTATCGCCTGGGCACCGAGCCGCGCCGGTTGGGCAAGCGGTACCTGTGGGGCAATCCACGATTCGTCCTGAGCGCCTGGCGGTCACGCCCCCGTGGCGGTGGCGGGTGAGGGGCCCGAGGCGGCAACGGCCACGGGTGCTGGAGGTCGCCACGGCGCCGCGCTACGAGGCCGGCCAGGACCTGCCCAGCGGCTTCGTCGCTGATCGGGTGGCGATCATGGCCCATTTCAGCCCGGACGCGCGCATCACCCGGTCCGTGCAGACGTTGAGCGAGCGGCTGGTGGGGCACGGCTACCACGTGATCATCATGAGCAGCTCGGAGGTGGCCTCACCGCTGGCTTGGCCGGCAGCGGTGCCGGCGGGGGTGACCGTCTACCGTCGGCCCAACGTCGGCTACGACTTCGGCTCCTGGGCTGCGGCGCTGGCGCTCCATCCGGGCATCTCCCGCGCTGCCGACGTGATCCTGCTCAACGACAGCCTGCTGGGTCCCTTCGCGCCCATCGCCGGCATCATCGAGTCCTTCGAATCCGCACCGGTCGACATTTGGGGATTGGTCGACTCCACCCATGTTGCGCGGCACCTCCAGAGCTATTGGGTGGGTTACCGTGGTGGGGTGTTGGCGGAGCCGCCCCTGCGCCAGTGGTGGCAGGACATCAGAGTCGAACCCACCAAGCAGGCGATCATCAATCGATACGAAGTGGGGGCCATGCGCTACTGGCGCCGCAATGGCTACGCCGTGGGGGTGGGCTTTCCGTACGATCTCGTGGTGCGGGACGGCTTCAACCCGGCGTCGTTCGGCTGGCGGCGGCTGCTGGAGTTCGGCTACCCGTTCGTCAAACGGGAGATCGCCGTCAATCCGCCGCCAGAGATTCGCGACGGGCACCAGGTGCGTGAGGTGATCCTCGCGCGTTTCGGCGAGGACATCGAGGAGTGGGTGTGAATCCGCTGCACCGGTTGACCCACGGCAATGCGCGGTGGGCCGTGGACAAGGGGGTGGAGGCCTACCGGGACGGCGGCGTGCGCGGTCTGGTGGTCAAAACCGTCAGTTTCGTGGAGAAGCGCCGGGTGCGCGCGGTGGCTTTCTCGCCGCTGGGGTCCACCGCGGGCACCTACCGCGGCGCCGTGGTGATGCTCGCCGACGTGGATCCGCCGCAGTGCTGGCACTACCGCGTGCAGCAGAAGCGTCAGGCCTGCGCGGCCCGGGGGATTCCGCTGGTGGTGGTGCTGCCGCACTCCAGCACCGAGGTGCTCTCGCAGTTGCAGCTGGCCAGCATGCTGATCATCTACCGCCAGCCGATGTCGATGCTCCTGAAGGAGGTGCTCGCCGAAGCCCGGCGGTTGCGCATTCCGGTGGTGTACGAGGCCGACGACATCGTCTACCGACAGGACCTCGTGGCCGCCAACCCCAACCTCGGCACCCTGCCGGCGGACCTGCGCGCGGCCGTTATCGCCGGGGCCGCCGACTACGCTGCCGCGCTGGCCGCGTGCGACGGAGTGATCTCATCCACGCGGCCGCTCGCCGACGACATGGCCCGCGGAGTGTCGGGGGCGTCCGCCGTGATTGAGAACGGCATCGATGCGCAGATGTGGTCCATCGCCCGGGGTATCGACATCGACTGCGAGGCCGGGCAGATCACCCGCAGCGATGGGCAGGACGTGGTGATCGGCTACGGCTCCGGCTCGCGGGCGCACGACGCGGACCTCGCGGTCGCGGCGCCGGCGCTGGTGCGGATTTTGGCCGAGTTCCCGCAGGTCAGCCTTCGCCTGTTCGGCCCGGTGGCGCCGCCGCCGGTGCTGGCTCGGTTCGCCGATCGGATCACCCGTGTGCCGATCCTGCCGCAGGGCGAGTTCCTCTGGGAGTTCGCGCACGTCGACATCGCCCTCGCGCCGCTGCTCGACGTGCCGTTCAACCACTACAAGAGCCAGGTCAAATACGCCGAGGCTGGGCTGGTCCGGCTGCCGCTGGTGGCCTCGCCGACGGTCTATGCCACCTACGTCGATGACGGCCGCACCGGGTTCATCGCCGAGGGCGACGAGCAGTGGTACCAGGTGTTGCGCCGCCTGGTGACCGATCCCGACCTGCGACGCGGGGTGGGCCGGGCGGCACGGGCGGATATCGCGCGGTGGGACGTCGACGGTGCGATTGCCGACCAGTTCGAGGCGATGCTGGCGACTTTCAACGTGAGGGTGGCCAACTGATGCGGGTGATGATCGTCAATGTGCACTTCGCGCCGGAGTCGTTTGGCGGGGCGACGGTGGTTGCCGAGGAGACTGCCGTCCGGCTCGGGGGCCTCGGGCACGAGGTCGTGGTGGTCACGACCTCAAGCCTGCCGTGGCTCGACCACGGGCATGTGCGCCGTTACGAGGCGTTCGACGTGCCGGTGTTCGCGATTCGGCACAGCGACGAGCACACGATCGAGCGCGACTTCGACGACCCGGTAGTGACCGCCCGCTTCGGCGAGATTCTGCAGGCCACCAAACCGGACGTCGTGCACTTCCACGCGATGCAGATGCTGGGGGTGGGGTGCGTCGAGGAGGCCCAGCGGCTGGGGTTCCGCACGGTGGTGACGCTGCACGATGCGTGGTGGCTGTGCGAGCGGCAGTTCATGGTGCGCGGCAACGGGCAGTTCTGCGGTCAGGAGTGGATCAACCCGGACGTGTGCGCCACGTGCGTGCCATCGCCGTCGGAGCATGTGGAGCGGCAGCAGCGTTCGCTGCGAATCCTGCGCGGGTGTGATCGGGTGCTGGTGCCCAGCGAGTTCTGGCGAGGGCTGATGGCCGGCTCGGGGTTGCCCGAGGACCGGCTGTTCGTGAACGCCAATGGGGTGTCCCGGCCGGCCAAGGAGTGGGTCCGGGAGGGTCACACCGGACCGGTGCGTTTCGGCTTCGTCGGCGGGATCCACCCGGTCAAGGGGCACCCGCACATCGTGGCGGCGTTCAACGAGTTGCAGCGGTCCGATTACGAGCTGAAGGTCGTCGATGGGCTGATGAACCTGGGCGGCAACGGCTTTGGCTACGAGGACTGGGACGTGCCGGGGTATGTGCAGATCGTGCCGGGCTACAACCGGGAGTCGCTCGACGACTTCTTCGGGTCGATCGACGTGTTGCTGTTCCCGTCGCAGTGGAAGGAGTCGTACGGCCTGACGGTGCGCGAGGCCGTGCTGCACGGGGTGTGGCCGATCGTCACCGACGGTGGCGGCACGGTGGAGCACATGCAAGATGGCGTGAACGGCACGATCATCCCGCTCGATGGCGACTATCGGCATCTGGCGGCGGCCATCGATGAGGTGCTCGACGATCCGGGCAGGTTCGTGCCGCGGTTGCGCGAGGGCGGCGTGGACATCGCCACGTTGGACGCTCAGACCAGGGACTTGGAGCGGCACCTGCGGGTGGTCGTGCACGGCGAATCAGCCACCGACGAAGGGAGTGACCCGTGGGCATGATGGTGGTCGGCATGCACCGGTCCGGCACGAGTGCGGTGGGCGAGGTGCTGACCAAACTCGGCCTTGAGGTCGGGACAGGCACTGAGTACGAACGTGAGGCCGGCAACGCGCGGGGCCTCTATGAGTGGCGCGAGACGGTGGAGTTCAACGACGATTGGTTGGGGCGCTACGACTCGGCGTGGTGGTCGCCGCCGCGGTTGGACACCAACGACTGGCGTGAGATCGACCTGCGCCAGTTGGCGTCCTCGCGTCGGCAACTGCCGTACTTCACCGGCGAGATCACCAACTGGTTCGTCAAGGACCCGCGGATTTCGCTGCTGATGCCGCTGTGGGACCGACTGCTGTTGCACCGCAGCCCGACTGTGGTGGTGGTGCGGTCACCGGCGGCGACAGCGGCGTCGATCCGGCTGCGCAGCAGCATGCACACGGCCCGTTCGCTGGCGCTGGGGGCCGAACACTACCGGGCGATCTACGCGGCGTTGGGCGACCGGCCGGCGATCGTCGTGTCGTACGAGGACATGGTGGCCGACCCGGTGCCGACCATCGAGGCGCTCGCAGCTTTCGCGGCGGCCAACGGTTTCAAGGTCATCGACGACGTCTCCGCGGTGACGGACTCGGTTGACGCCAAACTCAAGCGCAACACCGACCGCGCGCGGCACGACTTCGAGGAGTGGCTGCTGGCCAGTCTGGAGCCGTTGTACGCGCCCCTGCGCGCGGCACACCTGCAGGCACCGCCGGCGGGGTTCGAGGACTTCCGATTGCCGCGTTGGGCGGGGGAGGCGTTGGATGAAGCGTCGGAACTGTGCCGGACGCGCATCGTCGCGGGCAAGTACCAGGACGCTGCCGACACGTTCCGCCACGAGTACAACGAGATTGAGGCGAGCAACTCCTATCGCCTGGCCAAGGCGCTGCAGACCATCAGTTCGGTGGCCAAGGAGGGTCGCCGCGGCGGCCTGCGCCGCTAACGGGGTCACATGAGGTGATCGGTTGTCGGTCACGGCGACGGCTCTGAGGCGACTTTCGCCTGGGGCACCTTCCTGCAGGAAGGGCCAGGTGTGCCGGTGTCACCCCGACTGGTGACAGCCTGGCGTTTGGTTCGTGCGCACATGAGGTCTACCGTGAAGAAGTCAAGGGTGCGGTAGCGGGCGATGGGCGGTGGGGTATGTCATTCCGGGATTGTGGAGCGGCTGGTTCGGCAAGCAGGCTCAGGCGAGTGGTGACGGGGGGTGTGGCGCTGCTATTGATCACCGGGGCTGGGGCGGGGTCCGCCTGGGCCGAACCGGTGCCGGGTCCGGTGTCCAAGAGCGGGGATCAGTCTGTCGCGGGGGCCGAGAAGTCACCTACGGTGAACACGATGGCAGCGGCGAGCGTGGATTCGCTGATCGTGGAGTATCCCCCGGGAACCCCGGCCAAGAATGCCGCCGGCACCGTCACCGGCGCCGAGGTGTTGACCGGTTTCAGTGTGCAGCCGGGCGAGAGCATCGGCTTCGGATTCACCACCGTGAAGTTGGGCAAGCCCGTCACCGTGGCCGAGGCCGAAGTTCTTTCGCGCAAGTTGAAGGCGTCGGGTAAAGTCGCGCATGCGCAGCCCAACTATCCGGTGAAAGTGTCGTCGACCGACGTTCCGGTGACCGACACCAAGGCTGTTCCAGTGACGGGCTTTGGGGCTGTTCCAGTGACCGGACCGGGGGCTGCGTCGGTGTCGCCGTTCGCCGTTCAGGGTTCGGCGCCGTGGGGGCTTGACCGGATCGATCAGCGCAGCGGTCGCGACCTCAAATACCGGTATGACACGGAGGGCCGCGGAGTCACGGCTTACATTCTGGATTCGGGCTTGCGTTCGACGCATCAACAGTTCACGGGTCGGGTGGGGCCGGGTGCCTACGCGGTCTACGATGGCCGCGGCACCGGCGACTGCGAGGGGCACGGCACACACGTGGCGGGCATCGTCGGGGGTAGCACGAGCGGAGTGGCGAAGAAGGTGACGCTGGTGCCGGTTCGGGTGACGGACTGCTCCGGGTCGGGTTATACCTCTGACGTCATCGCCGGCCTCAACTGGATCGTCTCCCGGCACAGTTACAGCAGCCCGGCGGTGCTCAACATCAGCCTGGGCGGTCCGGTGAGCTATGCGCTTGACAGTGCCACCTCACGGGCCGTGTCCGACAACATCACGGTGGTGGTCGCGTCCGGCAATGACGCTCGCAACGCCTGCTACTACAGCCCCGCGCGGGCTGCCGGAACCATCACGGTGAATGCGGCCCAGTACCCAGATGACGACGCATCGTGGTCCAACTATGGCGGCTGCACCGATATCTACGCTCCTGGCGTTGGTATCGTCTCTGCCGGCCACCTCTCGAACACCGCGCTGGCGACGAAAAGCGGAACCTCCATGGCCGCCCCGCATGTCGCTGGGGCCGCGGCGCGCATCCTGGGTGCCAACCCCAGCCTGACACCGGCGCAGGTGCGCTCGCGCCTCTACTCGACGGCAACCTACGTAAACTTCGTTCCGGGGATTTCGTCCGACGCCAAGCGCTACCTGCACATGGCGCCGCCGGCGACGGTGCCGGGTGCGCCGACGGCGTTGGTGGCGACGCCGTTGGATCGGGGGGCGCGGGTGGCGTTCAGGACGCCGGCGTCCAATGGCGGTGCGGCGATCACGACCTACCAGTACTCGATCGATGACGGTCGGACGTGGAAGGCGCGTACGCCGATCTCGGCCGCATCGCCGTTGGTGATCACCGGGTTGGTCAACGGGAAGGCCTATCGGGTGCGGTTGCGGGCGGTCAACTCGGTGTGGGCCGGTCCGGCGTCAGCGGCGGTGGTGGTGACGCCGAGGCGCTGAGCCTCGGTCGTCGGGCGGCGCGATGCTCCGGGGTCCGGGTCGCCGCGCCGGTGCTCCGGTACTCCTGAGCCCCGGCGCCCTACCGGCACGTGCGGCGCGTGGGCGTTGCCGGGTCGCTCGGCGTGCGCAGATCGACCTCCGCCACGGCGGCGCTGCGGCCGGGGGTGGGCTCCGGGTGGCGCCCGTGGGTCCCGTCGGAGATCAGACCCTCCACCAGTTCGGCGAAGAGGTCCTCAACGGCAGAGCGCTCGAACCGGCCGGCCACCCAGTCGCGGGCGGCCAGCCCCATGCGGCGGGCCAGGTCGGGGTCGGCCAGCAGGGTAGTGGTGGCATCGATGAATCCCGCGATGTCGCCGGTGGGCAGCAGGTAGCCGGTCTCGTGATCGGCGACGGCATCGCGCTGGCCCGCGACATCCCAGCCGACGGTGGGAACCCCGACGGCCGAGGCCTCCAGCACCACTTCGGGCAGCCAATCGTGAGCGGTGGGTTCGAGCAGGACGGTGGCGTGGCGCAGGAGGTCGGCGAGGTCGTCGACGTAGCCCACGCACGTGACTCCTGGCCGGGCGGCGAGAAACTCCAATGCAGCCCCGGGTGGGTCAAGCGGGTCTGACTCGCCGGCGATCACCAGGCGGGCCTCGGGCACGGCGACCTGCACCTGGGGCCAGATTTCGGTGAGGAAACCGAGGCCCTTGTCGCCGCCGAGGCGGCCCGCACACAGGGCGACGGGTACCGCAGCGGTGGCGGGAGAACCGCCCGGGGTGGCGGCAGAATCGCCCGGGGTGGCGGCAGAACCCGGCGGGGCGGCATCCAGGCGGCGGATCACCGCGTCGAATGGCGCATCGGGGGCGGCGTCCGCCGGAAAGAACACGTCGAGGTCGACTCCCGCGACGGCACCGAAGCCCAGGACGAGGGGGCGGCGGCGTGCCCCGGCGGCCACAACCGCGTCGGCGAGGGACGACGATCCGGCGACGGTCACGGTGGCGAGGCGGTCGGCAGCGAGTTGCACCCGACGGCGCACGCGGCCGGTGCGGCTGTGGTGGCGCAGGTCCCAGACCCACCACACTCGGTGGGGAACGCCGACGATTCGCGCGGCCGTGAGCGCCAGGACGGACGCCTTGGGGTTGGCGGCGACGAGCACGTCGGGCCGCAGGCGGCGCAGCAGGGCGGTCCACTTGGCCAGGGAGCGGGTGTCTGCGAGCGGGGAGGCACCGCGGCTCATGGGCAGCACGTGCACGTCGGCGCGCGGGAACAGCGCCCGGTCTACCGGTTCGCCCACCACCACGTCGACATGCCAACCGAGTTCGGCGAGGTTGTCGACGTGGCCCACGATCACGGCGAGGGACGGCGCCGCGGTGACGGCAAAGGTGATGCGGCCTGGCATGGTTGCCACGGTAAGGCGATGATGATTCACGTGGCGAGTGCCACGCGGTCAGGGTTCGGTCAAGGGGGTACCGGGCACAGGCCCCGGGGAGGCGTGCCGGGGCATGCCGGTCAAAGCCCCAGGGCGGCGCGCAGGCGATCGCCGTCCATCTGGTGGGGCGAACCCGTGGCGGGGAAGGTGTCCAGCAAGCGGATGAGGTCGTCGCGCCGGGTCGGGTCGGCGGCGGCCTGGCGGGGGGTGAGACCGGAGAGCGCCGGGATCGACTCGTCCAGCCAACGCTTCTCGTAGCCCGCGATCATCGTCGCGACCGCCGCGGCGACCTCGGGGTGCGCCAGGGCATCCTCGGGGCTCATGCTCAGGCCCGGTGCCGGGCGGTCGATGTCCTCGCTGGTGAAACCTCCCGCGTCGTCGCCAAAGGGGTCATCATCCAGCAGGTCCACGTCATCGGCGAACTCGTCATCCCCTTCGAGCTCACCAGCGCGGACGGCTCGCATCATCTCGGCTGCGTCCAACCGCTCGACCGTGGTCTCGACCAGGTCGGCCCCGGCGCTGTCGAGCAGTGCCAGGACCCGCTCGAGGCGCTGTTCGGTCGACGTTCTGATGACCAGTTCCTCACCTGTCAGGGTCAGTGACGCGAGCACCCGGTGCTGATCGGCGTCGATCACCTCGGACCACATCCACTCGTCGGCCTCATAACCGTTCACGCCTCCGGCAGCACTGCCCGCCCCGTCGCGGGCCCCGTCGCCAGCATCGGCGTCAGCGACCTCCGCCGGTTCTGCCTCCGACTCGAACAACTCGTCCAGCACCGCCCGTAGATCGTTTGGGTTGCCCACTGCGTAGCGGGCTTCGCACATCACCATGGGGTCGCCCTCCGGTGACAGGATGGCCGTCGGGGCGAATCGCGCCGCCAGTCGCACCGTCAGATCCCGGGCGGTCGGCGACGAATCGAGAAGCTCCATCAGGGCCTCGCGCTGGTTGAGCGCCACCGGCTCGATGCCGCCGAAGAGTTGGTACTGCCCCGCGACGTCGGCCACCCGGGTGCAGAGGAACCAGCCGACCTGCACCTGTTGCGACCCACTGCGCTCGACCACCTCGTAGCGGTCCCCGGTGCGCAGGTCGCGCAGGGTCATGCCGGCACCGGGCACGACGGCCTCGACGTCGAACACCGAGCGGTTGGCTTCCAGGTGCCACTGCTCGAGGACCATGACCTCATCGTCGGGCAGGATCGCAGCGTACGTCTCGGCGAAGTCGGCCATGAGGTGGTCCTCGATCAGCAGCAGATCGACGATGATGGGCACCAGTCCCTGCTCGGGCACGGGTCCGCCGGCAGCCGCGACGGCGAAGTTGAGCAGCGTCGTCACCTCCCCCGGTGCTGCGTCGAAGACGTAGGCGGTGGCCCGGTCGTAGAGGCCGGGTGCGCGATGGCTCAGTGGGGCCCCGGCCCCCGCGCGGCCATGGCACACCTTGAACTTGCGTCCGGACCCGCACCAGCAGGGCTCGTTGCGCCCGAGTTTGCGGGTTGGCTCGGCGGGCAGAGTGTGGCGGGTGGCGCGGGTGAGGTCCTCGTAGAGGGGGTGGGCGTCGGCGGCACCGGATTGGTCCAGTAGCGAGCGGGCGACGGTGTAGTCGCCGCGGTAGAACTCCAGTTGCGCCAAGCGCTGCAGGGCGAACGGTGACTCGTGAAGCTCGGCGGCCTTGCGGTAGTCGGCGATGGCGCCAACCGGGTCCCCTGCGAGTTCGGAAAGTCGGCCGCGCAGGAAGTGCAGCCCGCCGCGGACGGCGCGCGGAGCCCCGGTCGACGGGAGCGCGGCGAAGACCTCGACGGCGTCGGGGAGGGCGCGCTTGACCAGGGCCTCCTCGGCCACGGCGAAGGCGAACCAGGCATCCGCGCACTTGGCCCAACCCCGAGTGACGATGTCGGCGTCAACCACGGCATCGTCGAGCTGGTAGTCCGACAGGGCGTCGACCAGGTCAAGCAACAGCCGCGCTTCGTGGCGCTTGAGGTCGTACCTGGCGGCTGCTTGCGTCACGTGGTGCTCGCGGATGTTGGCCGAGGCCTCTTCGGTGATCTCGCCGACGAGGTCGCCCTCGGGGTGGATGTCGGCCGCGTCGAGGAGTTCGGTGAGGGGGGCCGTGGGCGTGTCGAAGATGGCGCGGTCGGCGATCATGCAGCGGAAGAGGAACTCAGCGAGGGATTCGAGCAGGGTGGTTTCGGCCTGGACTCGACGCAGGTGGTCGGCGACGACGGCGGCGCTGTCGGGGGTGGCGCTGTCGGGGCTGCCGGCGTCGGCGGGGGTCTGGGAGCCGGGTGCGGCGGCGGTCGGGGTCCCGGGAAGGTCGTAGAGGTGGATGGTTCCGTCTCTCAGCCGCAGTGTCACGAGGTCACCCTCGCGCACGCCGAGCTCCGCCAGTGCGCCCTCCGGCAGGATCAGCATGGCCCCGGAGTCGTCGAGGGTCCCCAGCCCGATGAGTTCGGCTCGGACGGGATCGGCATCGCCGACGGCGAGGTGGACGTGCTTGATGGCAGTACCCAGGTGGGCGTCGGTTTCGTCTTCGGTGGAGTCGTCCGGTGCCGAAGAGGCAGCCGACTCCGTGCCGGGCCCGCCGGTGGGATCCGGGGTACCGGTGAGCTCGGGCGTTCCGGTGGGATTCGCGGTGCCGGTGAGCTCGGGCGTTCGGGTGGGCTCCGGGGTGCCGGTGAGTGTGGGCGTTCCGGTGGGCTCCGGCAGTCCGTAGGTGAGGGCGGGCAGCCAGGGGGCACAGTCGGGGAACAGTGGGATGACCTCGCCAGACAGGTCATCGGCAGTGATGCGGTGGGTGAAGACCTTCGCGGCCGCCAATGCCGCCGGGTGCACGATCCAGTCATCGACCAGGAACAACTCCTCGCAGCCGGCACCGAAGTCCAGGGCGTTGTCCAGGGCGTCCTGGACAGCGTCCGCCTCGTCACCGAAGTTAAGGCCCGAGTCCAGCAGGGCGGCTGTGGCCTCCTCATAGGACAGGACGGGCTCCCATCGCATCAGTGGCAGGAGGGCCTCGATGATCGAATCCGGGGTGGCGAGTCGGCGAATCGGCATGGACCAAGGGTAGGCGCTGGGCGGTGTTCGCCGACGGGCCAGGCCGACGGTGCCGCCAGGGGTGGGCGGGACCAGGCCGACGGTGCGAACGACACGGGTGGGCGGGGCCAGGGCCTTTGCCGGCGAGGGGTGGG
>JAUPKO010000785.1 GCA_030837395.1 Actinomycetota bacterium
AGGACCGATGATCGTCCCCGTCAACCGAAGATGATCAGCGCACCTGAGCTGCGACGGACCCTCCCCGTGGACCTTGTCAAGGACCAGCCACCTGCGGAAACGAAGTTGGCACAAGCTCATTGGAACAGCCAAGGAGCTCCTGGAGTCCGTGGCGAAGTTCGTGTTGGAGGAGCACGGCTTCCCTATCGACCGAAGGATGGATTTCGGCCAACTCTGGCACCTGGCGCGCGAGAGGCTGAACATCCTGCCTGAGCAGGTCGACCCCGACATCCCCGGGGCAAAGTCGATCAAGAAGATCCACGGCAGCACCTGGAACATCGCCGAACAGGTCAACGAGCTGCGCAACCTTCAGGGGACCGGCCACGGCAGGACGCTGCCGGCGGGCGTGTCTGAGGACCTAGCCCTGCTCGTCGTGCGGGAGGCATGCACCGTGGCGGAGTACATGCTGAACCTGCTCGAGCGCAGCCACGGCCGCCGCTGACTGAGCTTCATGACAAGCCCGCCAAGACGCGACTTGCGGCAGCTTCGCACGGCCGCTCGGCGGCAGATCCGGTTGTTTGCCTGCCGCCAGCACGGCGGGACGCTCGTCGCGGCTGATGGAGTGTACACACAGCGGCTGCGGCACCGAAGACCAGAGCGGCCTCGTGGTCACCTCCGCTTGGATTCTCGCGGCGGCTGTGCCCAGGGTAGGGGTCGGAGGTTCTGCTCGATTCAGACAATCACGATCGCGTTGGGCGCTTGCTCTCACCTGCCGTGGAGGTCTCGTTCTGGCCACCAACCTCAACTGGCTGCGATAACCCGCATCGAGCACCGAGGCCTGGCTCTAGTGTCTGACTGGTGACCTTCCCGTTCCGGCTGCTGCACGAGGCGCTGACGAATTTGTCGCTGCCACCAGACCGGCAGCGACAAGAGTTGACAGGCACGGTCGTCACCGACGAACTCGCCCTCGATCTGGACTATGCAGTCAGCAGTCTCAACTACGAGATGGACCGCACCGGAGTGCGTCTCGACCCCGCTCTCCTAGCCGCTCTCAGCACACTGAACGACTCCCTGACGGCACCACCCACCGACGAATTCTGGGATGCCGCGCTCGACGATCACCCGGTCTGGGCAACCGCCCGTGCCACAGCCGCGGCGCTCCTCGCACAGGTCCCGTTACAGGAGACCGGCACTGACTTCACAGACACGCCCTGACGGCGGCAGAGGAGGATGTACACACGCCCTACATGATCAGTTCGGCGAGATGACCAGCTTGATTTTGCCGGAAGCACGCAACTGCCTGCCCGCGTAGTCCACAAGCCTCTGCAGCCACGGAGCCAGCACGTCATCGTCGAGTCGCTCGGCGACGAAAGTGACTTCGTCGACGAACGCCTCGATCAGCGGGCGCGACAGAGTCGTGTCGTCGGCCCTGAGGTTGGACAGCACGTGCAACTCGTAAGCCTTCGCGACGAACACCAGCCGGTCGAAGAGTCGCTCGGGAATCCACACCCCCTGATCAGGATCGTTCGCGAACACCCCCGTAAGCGGATCGTCCTCGTAGGCCTCAGCGCGCAGCCGATCACCGAATCGTTCCACCAGCCCATCCTTCCGTTGGACCACGCAGGCCGGCCACACAGAGTGATCCTCTCCACCGGCCCAGCACGCCGGTCGGCGGCATGATCGGGCATTGCTTGAGGCATCGACCTTGCCTCGAGCACGCTGCGCGGTGGCGCTTCCGCCGCGGTCGTGTCGCATGCGCGTCGCCGGGCAGACTCTGACGAGTGTCTCCTCTGATGACGAGGCCAAGGGACACCAGTCAGTAAGACCGTTCGCCTGCTACAAAGGGGGCCAGTGAGACTTGGCTGCCCGGGTCGGCACGCGCTTCCGTCTGCTCCTGTGCCACCTGGAGCCGGTGCGAGGATGCTCTCCATGACTCAGAGGCAGGACGGGCTGCTTGCTCAGCTCGAAGCGGGCGTACTCGACGACAAGGTGTCACTGTCCTCACTATTACAGAAATGCATCGTTCTCGGAGGGCAGGCCGGGTCCACGAGGATGCGCGAGTGGGCGCGTCGGGAGCTGAACGGATATGTTGGGAAGGACGATATCCCAGAATATCGTCGCATTCCAACAATTCTGATTGCTACAATCACTAATAATGCCGGCTATCACCCAATGCCGCAACAGATACGTCCCTCCGACATTCCGAAGCAGATTCGCGAGATGATCGAAAAGGATGTGGACATTGAGATTGCCGTTTTGGGCGGAGGGGTTGGCGAATTGGAGGCTTTGGCTCGCCAAGGAAAGGCGGAACATCACATAATCCCCTCCTGGGAGGGATTCATTCAAGATGTCATGAACAAGCACAACATGGCGCCGAATAGTCGCATTGCCATGGTGTATTGGTCGGTGCCGAATGCGTCGATTGAGGGTCTCCTCGTACGGATCCGCACCGCCTTGGCTGAACTGGTCGCTGAGTTGGACGTGTTGATGCCAGAGGGTCAGGTAGTTCCCGATAAGCTCATGGCGGACCAGGTAACTCAATTAGTAATCAGTGGTGATAGAGCCGTGATACATCAGAGATCGCAACAGGTCGGAGGAGGCGACAGCATAGGATCTCACGCAGTTGGGCCCGTGACTATTTCCGGTGACCACGGCACTGCTATCGGTAGCCAGACCGCCAGCGGCAATGACTCCAGCATGGTGGGGAGTCAGGCAGTGCATGGTGACCACAGCGCCGTTACGGGAAGGGATGCCTCTGCCGCGGCTCGGTTGGAAGCGGAGGGTTGGTGGCGTCGGTTGCGCAAGCGAGGGGCGGTCGTCGCCTTCAGCACCATAATCGGGGCTATCGCGGCCGTCATTGGAAGCGTGGTCGCAGTGTTGGCTTGGACTGGGTGGACGCCCTGGCGGTAGTCCTCCAGCGGGGGCGCAGGGGCATCCTGCCACCGAACGGGAGCGACGTGACTCTGGCGAGGGCGTGTCAGCTGTGTCGCCCGCGGGTCGCCGGAGAGTCTGGCCGGACGCTTCTCGCAGGTGAGGGGCATGCGTGAGTCGGTCTGTATAACCGCCGCCGGCCCGCCCTTGAACTGAGCCGACGCCCAAGCGGTGCTGCGACAACGGTTGTCCGGACCGTCCCCTGTGGCTGGCAAGGTAACGGCCCGTCAGCGACAAGCAAGCGTCGCCGGGTCGTGATCGCGGCAGATGAGGCTACGATTCGGGACGCAGGTTGCCGGGTTGGCTCGGCGGGTTAAGCCGCTGGTGATCGAGCAGTCGAAGGGTTGGGATGGCCTCCGGCCGTGACTGCAGCTGCGAGGCCGAAGACCGCTCCGAATCTAGGATAAGTGCGGTACACGCAGCGGAGGGGCTGTTGATCATCGGTGCGGTCGAACGCCAGGTCCAGGGCGCGGACGACGAAGAGCCCGTGCCTGTGGACGGTGACGGCTTTCTTGACATCGGCACGACCACCGGGATCACCCCTGTCTGCGACCTCGCCGGGCGGCCAGGGAGCTTCGTGCTGCTCGCGCCGGGTGGTGTCGGAAAATCCGTTGTCCTTCAGGAGTTGCGGCGATGGGAGGATGGCCTCCTGGTCGACCTCATCGGGCTCCACGGCGTCGAAGTTGGGCGGGTAGTCGGCGCGGCGGTCGCATCCGGGAAGCCGATCTACCTCGACGCTTTGGACGAGGCTCTTGTGACCGAGCCAGCTCTCGTCCGGCTGCTGAACCGCGCGATGTCCGAGTCCGACAATGGTGCGGTCAAGTGGCGATTGGCGTGCCGCCCTTCGGCCTGGACGCCTGCGTTTGTCGAGGGCGTCAAGAAGATTGAGAAGCTGCGCCTGCTGCCGATGACGCGTGATTCGGCCCGTCGTCTGCTCGCTTCCCTTGATGTGGACGAGGGCTTCCTTGACGCGCTGGCCGCAGCGGGACAGAGCCGGTTGAGCGCCTCGGTGTTGCACTTCATCGCGGCAGCCCGGCAGTGGCAGGAGGACGGTCGTCTTCCTGGTCGGCGTACGGATATCTTGGAGTCTGAGGTCCAGCGGCTGCTGGCCGAGCGGGAGGACCTCCGGCAGCCGTTGAGGACAGGCGCTGACCTGCGGCGCCGGACGGCTGGCCGACTGGCCTTCTTCGCCGCGTTCGGCGGCGTCGGTCGGTTCGCGTTTCGCACTAGCGCGGGTCAGCCCGCCGCCGCGATCGCCGAGCTGCCGACCGCGCCCGAGCCTGACCGCCCCGATGCCACGATCGGACGCGAGGTCTATGAGGAGGTACTGGGCAGCGCGCTATTCGACACTGCGCCGCGGGACACCGTCGCCTTCCGGCACCAGGAGTACATCGACTACCTCGCCGCGAAGTATGTGGTGGACCGGACGCCCGTGCGGTACCAGGTCGCAGCCCTGCTCAATCTGACCGACGGGGTGCTGCCGCGCTCGATGACCGCGGTCGCGGCGTGGATGTTGGCGCTCCGACCGGAGCTCGTCGACGTGATAGCCCCCGCCAACGCAACGGCCTTGATCCAATCCGAAGTCGACCTGCCGCCAGCCGCCCGGCTGGCGGTCGTGGACGCGCTCCTCACGGACGCGAGGGAACACGACGTACCGCCAGCATGGTCCCTGGATCTGTCGGTCGTCGTCCACTCCGAGCTGGAGCACCAACTCACCAAACGGCTGACGACCGGGGTCACCGGGCCGTTCGAGGCATGGTGGATCTGTCGGCTCGCCCTAGCCGGACGCGTCTCTGCGGCCTCCCCCGCGGCGCTGATGATCGCGCTCGACGGCCGGTTTCTGTCGTGGGCCCGCAGACCAGCGATCGCCGTGGTCGTCACCCTTGGTACAGAGCCCGAACGTTCGGCCCTGCTCGACAGCATGAAGCTCGATACAGACGCGGACCCGGACGACGAGCTACGGGCCGGACTGCTGGATGGTCTCTACCCGCAGCAGATGCTCACCGCCCAGCTGCTGCCGTTCGTTACACGTCCGCGGAAGTCCAACTTCCTCGGTGCATACCGGAAGTTCCTTCGGGAATTTCCCGCTCGGATTCCGGACGCCGATCTACCCGAAGTTCTTGCCTGGGCGAGTGCACACTTCCGATCCCAGATCTCCGTCGAGTCTCGCCAGTGGGCGAGCGACGTGTCTGTCCGGCTCGTGCAGCGAGCCGTCGCCGCATGCGATGGCCCGGCGGTGCTGGAGCCGCTGGCCGAGCTCATCGTCCATCTGGCCGAACGCACCCGTATCGGCGCACCTTGGGAACAGGACACTGCCGGGCGCCGACGTCTGGTCCTCGCTGTCGCGGCGCGACTCGACGAACATCGATGGGCCACCCTCCTACGACTCGGTCTCCTCACCACCGACGACGTCGACTGGCTGACGAACATCGTCGATGATCACCGGTCAACTGAACACGACGCTCTGACCCGATGCCTTCACTGGCTGATCGCCCCACCCACCGCGACGAACGACGAGCCGGAAGCAGACCAAGAGGAAGCCGAGGAGCGGCCCGACCCTGCCGCACTGCGAATGGCGATCTCCGCTGCCCGCCAGGACCTCGCCGCGTGGCCCGACATCCCCATCGCCCTCGTCCGGCGCGAAGAACCGAAGCCGCTGTTCTTCTGCGATCTCACCTCCCGACAGGGCTGGTCGCTGCTGACCACCGACGAGCAGCGGGAGATCCTCGACCGAGGCCTCGACTACGTGACCGGGCATTCGCCCCAGCCCAACCTGTGGCTGGGCAAGACGAGCATCGGGCTTGACGTCATCCGCGACTGGTCCGGGGTTTACCTCCTCACGACGTTGGCCCACCACGCGGCAGAGCGCCTCCGGGACCTCCCCTCAACCGCGTGGGTGCGGTGGGCTCCTGCCATCGCGAACGCTTGGGCCCACCGAGATGAACACCTGCTGGGTGACCTCGCCAACCACGCTCCGGAGCAGGCGAAAGCTGCGATCCTCACCGCCGTGCGGGCTGCGCTGAACGACCGCCCCGAATGGCGACGCACGCCGCTGCACGAATTCTTCGCCCGTGACCTGGTGCCCGACCTGGCCCTCAACCTGCGTCAGCGCCGCTACCCCGACGACCAGAACGCCAACGCTCTCGCTTTCTTGACCGAGCATGACCCGGACCTGGCCGTTATCACGGCCCGAGCGGTGGCCAACGACGACGGCTCGCAGTTGTCTCATGCCGCGAACCGATACCTCGCCAGCATCGACAGCAGCGGCACGATCGACCGCCTACTGAGTGAGCCCATTTCACCCGAGGCTTTCGTTGAACTCCTCCAGGGCCTCCGGTTGGACACCGTCAATGACGGACAGCTGGCCGCTCTGGCCCGCCTCCTGCTCGACCGGTTCCCGCTTGCCGACGATGAACCGCAGGCGGCCGAGAGCTGGTCGTACGACAGCCCGGCGCAGCGAGCCGCCCGGATACGCAACAGCACGCTTCAGGTGCTGGCCATGCGAGGCCGGGCAAGGGACCTCAGAGCGCTGGCGGCCGAGCGACCATTGGAGGAGCGGGAACTCATCCGTTACCACCTGTATCAGGCCCGGCAGGCGGCGGCTGATCTCTCCCAGATCCGCCTCGGCCCCGCAGAGCTACTCGATCTGGTCGGCCGCTCGGATCTCCGGCTTGTCCGCAACTCCGGCGACCTGATCGACGTCCTGATGGACCACCTCGACGAGTTGCAGCACGAACTCTCACGCGGCAACGGCTTCCGCGACCTCTGGTCACCGAATGGAAAAGACCTAGGCAGCGAGGACGACATCACCGACTGGGTACGGCGCCAGCTGACCGGCCGACTCGGCAGGGACCGCACCATCCTCACCCGCGAATCCCAGGTTGAGCGTCTCACGGTCAGGGGCTCCGGCACACGTATCGACCTGGCCGCAGGTGCCCCGACCAACACAGCGCCCATCGGCGTCGCCACCGTGATCATCGAAGCGAAGCTCGCCAGCAACAACGAGGTGCCCACCGCCCTCAAAGATCAACTCGTGATGCGATACCTCGCCGCGGCCAACCAGAGGCACGGCATCTATCTCGTCTACTGGGTTCCGCCCGAGCAGCGAAGATCAGGTTCGCGCACGGTGTATGCCGACAAGGAGCAACTGCTCAACGACATGAGGAGCTGGGCAGTCGAGGTGGCGCCGCAATACGAGATCAACGTCTACGCGCTGGATGTCAGCTGGCCGAACCGTCACCGCTGACGGGCACCGGCGATGCCCCGGCCAAGGATCAGGGCGTTGCCACCCCCGGACCAGGAGACGGGCTGCCCGGCCCTTCGGACAGGTCCCGCCCCGATGACCCGTCGCAGCGCGGCGAGGTAAGCACTCGCTCACTTCGTGAGGCATGAGAATTGATAGTCGGGGCAAGTCCGCTCATCGGCAGATCCGCACGCACACGACCGCCTGCCAGCGGCAAGCCCGGCTACCCAGTGCAACCATATCCCCATCAAGCTGGCGGCCAGGCTGACCCCTGAGCGATCGTCACCCGGCGCGATCGGTGCCGCCCCACCGGCCAGCACGAAGGCGCAACCTGCCCGCGGCAGCAGCGCGAGCGCTGGACCGCCGCAACCGGGCTTGCACCAGCAGGCCGCCATCCCTGTCACTCGACTGGCGCCGGATCAGAAGCATCTTTCCTACATGACCGCTGGAGTCTCGCTTATCTTTCTGGCGTCGGCCGGGCGAGCCCCCAACCAGGCACGACAGAAGAAGAAGAGTTGACGACCTGCCCGATATGACCGCATTCGTTTGTCGGGCGACGCGGTCCGCTCGGGCCGGTGACAGCCCCGCCGCACTCCCCCGAAGATCTCCCGCCAAGACCTCGGGGGTGGCCGGCGATACCGATCACAGCGGAAGCAGCAGGAGTGTCATCATGATCTCTCGTCGGCCTCGAGGTATGCGGAGGTCGCCGTGGAGCCGGTGAC
>JAUPKO010000786.1 GCA_030837395.1 Actinomycetota bacterium
CAGGCTCAAAGCATCCGAATGCTGACCAAGGCGATGACCGACGCGAAGTTGACACGCAAAGCGCTCGCGGAACAGGCGGGAGTGTCCACGGCAGGGGCCGGGGCTGTGTTCCGCGGGGAGGTGTGGCCGCAGGTGGCGGTGATGCTGCGCCTGTGCGCGGTCGTCGGGCTGCCGTTCGGTACCGGGCAGGGATTCGTGCAACCCGACCGGGTCGACCCAGTGGTGGGATCGCTGCGGGCACGGGTCGCCATCGCCGGTGTGCCGCTGGAGGTGTTCGCCGCCGAAGCCGACATCAACCCGGACGAGTTGCTGCGCGTCCTGGCAACCGCGCAGGAGATAGACATCGAGGCCGCCGGACGGGTTGCCGACGCCCTCGACGCCCACCCGGGAACGACAGCTCGGATGGCCGCCGCGCACCCCAGGCGCCGTCGGAGTTGAGGAGGCCGATAAGCGGGACTCAGGTGGTGAACCGTCGAGCGTCCGACGTGCGGCAGTGTGAACGGGTCCCACGAGGGCCGGGGTTGACCGGCTGCCCTCGGGAACTGCGTGGGTATGTCGGCGGGTGGGTGGCGCAGCCAGGCGAGGGGCGGCACTATCGGGGGTGTCACCACCCAGCAGAGAAGGAGAAATGGCTATGGGCACACCTTCGGACGCACCCCTCGGGCTCGGCCCCACCCCCGAGATGGAAGCTGAGCATGCTCGCGCGGCTGCGGCCCGCGCCGAATGGAAGACCCTGAGCGAAGAGGAGAAGGCCGCCCGCACTGCCGAAGGCTGGGAGGAGTATCGCCGCCGGTTCGCTGACGGCACCATCACCCTCCCACCACGTATTACCTGACCCACCAACCGCGATCCGGCCCACGACGCCGGCAGCCTCGTGGCCGCTTCTCTGACCACCGGGTGCGGTCGATGACCTGACTGAACAAGGCAACCCGTCCTTGATGCCCGACCCAGCCGAGAGGCCCACTGCGTACACCTGGCCGCGCACCCCTGCCACGCCGAGACGGGCAACCCCCGGGGGGTGTGTCCAACTCCTGATGGGGCGCCCCGACTGTCCCCTTTCCGATTCGGTTGCTGCCAGGTGCTGCGCGGGGCGCACCACGGCGGCACGGTCCTGGTGCACCCGGACCGACCGGGGCACCAGTAACGGAAGGCACCACCGCTGTGGCATCGAAAACCATCACCGTCCTTGAGGTCGGCGAGCCGTACCCCCACCCCGACACGTTCCCCACCCCCGGTGCGATCTGGTATCCCGACGGCGGCCACCTCATCGTCGCCGCCCTTGACAACGTCACCCCCGCCGAGACCCAAGCGTTCCTGAAACCCACCCGGTTTGACCTGTGCTGCTACGGCGGGCTGCTTGTGCTGCTGATGTGGCCCGGGGGGTTCCCCCACCCCCAGGAGTTGGGATTCTCGCTGCTCCCTCCAGAGGCCTCCACTTTCACGTTGCCCGCCCACGACGATGGCCGCGTGGCGGTCCACCTCGCTGTGGTTGAGCAAACCACCGGCATCGTGGTCGGTTTGAACGAGCTCACCTGGCCGCCCCATTTCACCCGCGCGGTTCACCAGCAGCTGCTGCTGCTGCGCGCGCGCCACCCCATGGCTGACCAAGATGCCATCGCCGCCGCGACCGCAGCGATGCGCGCGCAGTATCCGAACAGCATCGACCTGATGGACCGGTCCATCGCCCACTGCACCGCCGACTGACGTCCACCAGCAACTACCACCGGCCGCGGGACTCAAGCTCCGCGGCCGGTGGCGTCGGCCGCTGCCTTTGAAGGATGCTGGGGGCGCCGGTTGACTTCGGAGCAGACGGGGCAACCCAGGGGTGGACGCCGGTCCGATAGTGGGTTGGGCACGCCCGTGCCTTCGGTGAGCCGTGGGCCGATCTGGGTGTCGGACGGCGCACAGCCGCGTCTGGTCTGCGCCCTGTCCAGGGCCGCCGCCAAGGGACAGCCGGGCCGCGCTTCCGCACTGCCGCCGGATTTGTGACCCAGATCACCACCGGGGGGTGGTGTTGCGCATGCGCCGCGGGCACAGTCCTTGACGTAATGCCAACCAACAACTGAGAGGTAGCCATGCCATCGAACAAGATCTTCATCGCCCCGTGTGATGAATGCGGCGCTCCGGTGGAGTCCTGGCCCGGAGATGAGAAGCGACTCAAGACGCTCGGAGAGTTGCGGCACTGTGACAAGTGCCTGGATCCCGAGTTCCTGCACGACGACGGTTGCTTCTACATGTATGGGCGCGTCGCGGACCCCAAACGGTGCACCTGTGAGGAGGACATGCCCAAGTACGGCTGCCCGGGCCTGCTTTACCACGAGGACCCGTTGGAGCTTTTCACCCACCTGGAGGATGTCATCCGGATGTGCGCGGACCGGTGCAGCGAGGCACGCGAAACTGCGGCCACCACCGAGGGTGCCACCAGCGAGTCGGCCGCGGCGTTGGCCGAGGCATGGAATGTCGCCATCGACATGGCCCACCAGGCCTACAGGCTCGCCGTGCAGATGACCGAACATGACCGGCTCGTGCAACACACCCCACGCGGGCCAAATCCCTACGTCGTCGCGATGTTCGCGGGGCGGCGCTAGGAGCGACCACCGACCACGTCCCCGGACGGCCAGCCACCCGTCCGCCACGGTCCCGCCACGCCTGGCCACTGCCACCGCATGGACCGGCCGCAGCCGCCACCGTCAAGACCAGGGAAGGAGGTGACACCACAGCCCCCGAGCTGTCAGCGAACCCCAGTCCGCGTCAATGGCGACGCGACCCGACATTGTCGGAGAACCATGGACCTGACAAGTCGACTCGGCAACCCGCCGACCATGGGCCAGCGAGCTCACCGAAGCCCCCCGCCAACCGGCGGGGGGCTTCACGCCGTCCCTGGCCCAGTCGCCCGCAGTGGCGGTACGGGCGCAGCAGAGTCCGCATCGCA
>JAUPKO010000787.1 GCA_030837395.1 Actinomycetota bacterium
CCGGCGAGGTAACACGATCTCGAGCCACGCTTCCCACCCCATAAGTCCATCGTGCCCATCCAGGTCCGCTAACGGGGGCCGTCCCGGCGACCTGTGGACGAAGCCGAGTCGCGTGCAGCGGGCAGCCACACCACGAAGGTTGCGCCGCCGCCGGCATTCGCCAGAGCCCGCAGGAAGCCACCGTGCAGCCCGACGTCCTCGGCGGCGATCGCCAGACCCAGCCCGGCCCCACCGGTGTCACGGGCGCGCGACGGGTCCGCCCGCCAGAACCTGTCGAACACCCGCCCGGGGTCCGCTGGCAGCCCGGGACCATCGTCGGCCACCGCGATGATCGCCCCAGCCGGGAGCGGCTCGGGCACCCGGCCGGGCCCGATACCCCCCACCGGGGTCGAGGTCGAGCGCGCGCCGCCGGTTGGGTCGACGGTGATCACAACGTCGACCCCGGCGCCACCGTAACTGACGGCGTTGACGACCAGATTGCGCACGATACGTTCCAGGCGCACCCTGTCTGCCTCCAACACCACCGCCGGTCCAGGGGCAAGCGAGATGTGCGCCTGCCTTGTGTCGGCCAGCGGCCGGGCCGCGGTCACGACATCAGCCACCACAGCCCGAACCTCCACCGCGTCGGTCAGCAGGTCCGCGGCACCGGCGTCGAAGCGCGAGATCTCGAGTAGGTCCGCGAGCAGCAACTCGAAGCGCTCCACCTGATCCGCGAGCAGTTCGGCCGCGCGACGGGCATCGGCTGAGAACTCGCCCCGAGACTCGTAGAGCACCTCGGAGGCCATCTGGATCGTGGTCAGCGGTGTGCGCAGTTCGTGCGACACGTTGGCCACGAAACCTCGCTGCAACTCGGTGGCGGCGGCCAGCCGCGCGACCTCCGCGGCCATGGACGAGGCAGTTCGACGGGCCAAGACCCACCCCAGCGCCACCAAGGCCGCGCCGAGCACGACGGCCGCAGCGACGGCGACGACGGTGGCTGACACGGCCTTCTCAGCCGCCGGCCCGGTAGCCCACACCGCGCACCGTCACAACGTACCTGGGCTGATCCGGATCCGGTTCGATCTTGGAGCGCAGTCGCTGCACGTGCACATTCACCAGGCGGGTGTCGGCGGTGTGCCGGTAGCCCCAGACATCGGCCAGCAACTCCTCCCGGGTGAAGGCCTTCCACGGCCGGCGGGCCAGCATCGCGAGCAGGTCGAACTCCAGCGGGGTCAGGGCGATCACCGCCTCCTCGCGGGTCACGCGATGCCCCGAGACATCGATGACCAGGTCGCCCAGCACGATGCGTTCGACCGCCTCAGTGCTGCGAGGTCGCAACTGGGCGCGCACCCGGGCCACGAGTTCGGCGACTTTGAACGGTTTGACGATGTAGTCGTCGGCGCCGATCTCCAGGCCATTGACGACGTCGGCGGTGTCGCCGCGGGCCGTGAGCATGATGATCGGTACCGTGCTCTCACCTCGGATCTGGGTGCAGACGGTGATCCCGCTGAGGCCGGGCAACATGAGATCGAGCAACACCAAATCCGGAGCCTCCCGCCGGAAGGCGGCAAATGCCTGGTCCCCTCGCTCGCAGTGGGCGGTGCGATAACCCCACCGGCGCAGCGAGAGCCCCAACATCTCCGACAGGGCGGTGTCGTCGTCCACCACCAGGATCATCTCCGCGGCCATACCTGTCATCGTGCCACTCGGCGCGGGCGCGGCTGCGCACCACGAGCCACGTGACACCATGGCGCACTAGAGCAACCACGCGACGGAGGGCCATGAGCGACGATCCGCAGTCTCCGCCACCGGGCTGGTCCCAGGAGCAACCACCGCCATTCCGCCCCGGCGACGCCGCCGACGGTTGGGGCCCTGCGACCCCTGGCCAAGCCTCCCCCGGTCCGACCGGCGGCGGACCGGGGGACCCACCCGTGCCGGGTGGTCCGGGTTCGGCGTGGGCACCACCCCCGCCGGCTCCCAAGCCCGGGGTGATCCCGCTGCGGCCGCTGATGGTCGGCGACATCATGACGGGCGCGATCGACTACGTGCGCCGCGAACCCAAGACAGTCATCACAATCTCGGCGATGGTCGGTGTGGTGGCCGCCTTCGTGCAACTCGGCGTGCTCGCCGCCACGTCGTCGGACCTGGCCGAGGTGACCAGCAGCGACCCCAGCCAGATCGACCCGGCCGAACTCGTGCCGCTATTGGTGACCCTGCTCGGCCTGGTGACGGTGTCCGCGGCGGTCGCCGGGGTGCTGCAAATCTTCGGCACGGGCATGCTGACGCACGTTATGGGCCGGGCGGTGGTGGGGCAACGTACGAGTGTCGGGCAAGCGTGGGTGTTGGTGCGGCCGCAGTTGTGGCGGTTGATCGCCGCGACCCTGGTGGTGGGGTTGGTGGTGGGGCTCGCCATCGCGCTGCCGGTGGCGCCGGGGCTGGTGCTGCTGTCGAGCGGGCTGACGGTGGCCGGTGCGGTCCTCACGCTGCTGGGCTCACTTGTGGCCATGGTCTTGGGGGTGTGGCTCACGTTCGGGCTGATCTTGACCACGCCGGCGCTGGCGCTGGAGGACTGCGGGCCGATCGCGGCGATGAAGCGGTCGTGGCGGCTCGTGCGTGGGGGCTTCTGGCGGACGCTGGGAATCGTGCTGGTGGGTTCGATCGTCGGGCAGGCGGTGGGCAGCATCGCGGCCAGTCCGTTCAGCCTCCTCGGCGGAGCCGGGGCGGAGCTGACCACGATGAGCGTGTTCGGCCTGGCGATCGCGGGACTGGTCACCACGATGGTGGCGCTGCCCTTCGTCGCCGGAGTCACGGCGCTGGTCTACATCGACCGACGCATCCGGACCGAGAACCTCGCCGCTGTGCTGGCGGCATCCGCCGAGGGCCTTTCGGGGCAGTAGAGCACCGAGCTCAGGAGCTCATCAGCACCAGGGCGATGGCTGCGGGCACGTTGTTGACCATGTGAGCGATGATCGGCACCGTCGTGCTGCGTCGGTGGTAACGCGCGATACCCAATACGATGCCGGTGCTCAGCAGCAGGGGGATCCGGATGGGCTCAAAGTGGAAGCTGGAGAACACCAGCGCCGAAATCCCGATCGACAACCAGGGCGCCAGTCCGCGCTTGGCGAGGGCGCCGAACAGCAGTCCGCGGAAAGCCAGTTCCTCCACGATCGGGGCGCCGAGGCCCACCAGCACACCGAACAGCAACAGCAGCGGCAGGCTGTCCAGGGAGGCACCGATCTCACCGGCGGCGGAGTCGAAATCGCCGAAGATGGCGGTGGTGATTGCTGCGATGATCGCGGCGCACACGAGGGCGATCAGACCGTAGGCCACGCCCCACAGCAGGTCGGACACACGTGCGGTCAAGCCGAAGTCGATGACCGGCCCATTGCCCTTCCACCACGACACCAGCAATGGCCAGCCGGCCAGGCCGATCCAGGGCATCGACAAAGCGAGCATGATCCCGGGCCCACTGGTGACCTCCGGATCGCCGAACAACAGCGCCGATATCCCCACGGCCACTGTGCTGAAGAAAATCCACAGGAAGAACGTGATGACGAAGTCGGGGATGCCCCAGCCCGCGGGCTTGACGGGCCGGCCGCTGACGACTGCGTCGACCAAGGTGACTGGGGCACCGGGGTACAGCAGCGGGTGCGCCGGGACGGCTGGCTGGCCGACTCCAACTGTCGGTCCGGTTCCCGGCGGCGGACCGGGAGGCAGCTGCTGCTGGCCCGGCGGCGGGTAGGGCGGGAAACCGTCCGGGAACTGCGGGTGCACCGGTCGCTGTCTGGGCGGTGGCGGGTAGGGCGGGAACTGCGACGGCGGTGCGTAGGGGTTCGGCGGAGGGGGTGGCACGACACCGCCCCCGTCCGGAGGTACGGGCGGGGGCGGTGTCGTCATGGCATCACCGTAACGCGTCAGTAACGGTACTGGTCAGCCTTGTAGGGGCCGGCCACGTCGAGGCCGAGGTACTCGGCCTGAACCTTGGTCAGTTCGGTCAGGCCGATGTTGAGCGCCTCGAGGTGCAGCCGCGCGACCTCCTCATCGAGGTGCTTGGGCAGCACGTACACACCCACGGGGTACTCGTCGGGCTTGGTGAACAGTTCGATCTGGGCCAGCACCTGGTTGGTGAAG
>JAUPKO010000788.1 GCA_030837395.1 Actinomycetota bacterium
ACGATCCTCGGCGGGGATGCTGAGGGGCTGCAGGTGGCGTACGGCGCCGTGATCTTGGTGTCGTTCCTGCTTTGTTGGCTGTTGCAGCACTTCGCGGCCGAACGCATCCAGGACCGCATCGGCATCCCGGGGGTGCTCATGGTGCTGCCGATCGCCGCCATCGCCGCCAGTGCGGTGATGCTCGCCGGCATGGCCACCGAGTCGCTGCTGCTGATGGCCGTCGGCTTCGGGTTGTGGTTGATCCCGCGCTGGAGTATCGATGAGAACGCCCGCCGGGCGGCGCTGGCCCTGGTGCCTGACGAACGCCGGACCCGGGTGTCGTTCATCGTGGACCTCGGGCCGGTGGCAGTGGGTCTGATCGGCGCAGGGCTCTTCTCGGCGGTGGGTCTGCTGACCGGCCTGGTGTGGCTGATCCCGGTGGTGTCGATCGTGCTTGCGGCGTTGGCCATCGCACCGTCGTTGCGGGTGGTGCGCGGGTGGGACGACAGCCTGCTCAGCTGGCGGATGCGCCGGCGCAAGCGCGGCCGCTCGGTTGACCTGGGCGGCAGCTGACGGGCACTGCGGCGAGGCCGCCGAGCAGTGTTGCGGCGGACCAGCGTTGCCCGGGGGCGGTCCGACGCGGCGCTACAGCGAATCGAGCAGGTCCGCCACGCGACCGGAGGAACGCGTCGCCGGCACCCGCAGGGCGGTGCCCCAGGTGGCCTGGCCATCGGGCGCGGGCTCGCCTTCGCTGATGTAGCCGCGATCGGCCAGCCACTCCAGCCGCCGCAGGGTCTCGGCTTCGGTAACTCCCAACGCGGCGGCGAGTCGACCTGCCGTGGAGCGCCCGCCGCGCAGCAACTCACGCTGCACCCGCCGCATCGGCTGCGGCGTCTCGAGCAGGTCCATCATCGACCGTTCCGGCAGTTGCATCACGACGTCGTGGCACACCTGCACGCTGAGCATGGCGTCGCGCACGTGCAGGTCGTGGTTGTGCCCGCCGGTGGTCCGAGCGACGTCGAGGCCGTGTAGGTGAAGCCCGGGGATGGTCGCCCCAGGGGAGAGGTCGGGGAACCGGAAGCCGACGAACACCCCCTCGAACGGGCGCAGATCCCAGCGCACCTCGTCGGACTCGCAGACCTGCATGTAGGGCCGGTAGGGCGGCTCCTGCGGCGGCACGCTGCGCACCAGCACACGGTCGAAGGTGCCCTCGAGTCGCACCGACACGACCGCGCCGGCGTCATCGGCCAGACCCTCGATGGCGGCCAAGACCGACTCCCGGTCCACATCCTGCACTCGCACAGTCGTAGGCGAGTCCATGGTCGACACCACTACAAAAGGAGTGCGCGTCTCAAGCGAGAGCAACTCGGCGGCGCCCGTATAGTCCACCCGCCACGGCTCACCGTCCACCACGACGAGTTCGCCGTCGAGCCGGTCGACCGTGCCGAGGCCGTGGTCACCGCCGGCGAGCGCCTCACCCAGCGTCGCCACACCGTCGTAGCCGCCGTCGAGCAGCACGTAGGCCAGTTGCAACTGTCGGGTGACGTCCTCGGCGTCGCAGCCGCGGGGGTCACGGCCATAACTGCGTCGCAATGTGGCCGCCGCCACCAAAGGTGCATCGAGGGTCATGCTCAGGAGTGTACGCAGGCGGAGGTGTTGACCCTACTGCGCGCGGAATCAGCGGCGGGAGCGTCAGAACCACTCCGGGCGGGCGTCGAGCGTGGTCCGGTCCAGGCTGTCGAGAAGGTCGAAGCCGGCCACGACCTTGGGCAGTTCGAAGGCGAAGAAGTAGCGTGCCGCCGCTCGTTTGCCCTGGTAGAAGTCGCCATCGAGGTCGCCCGCCGCGAGTTCGGCCTCGAGCCAGAGCCATGCGACCACCACGTGCCCCACGGCTTCGAGGTAGACGCTGGCATTAGCCAGGGCGAGGGCGGGATCGCCGGTGGACCACACGCGCGCGGTCGTGGTGGCAACACGTGCGGCCGCGGCGGCCAGTGCGCGGCCATGTTCGGCCGCCTGCCCGCCGGAGGTCTCGGCCAGAGCGACTGTCGCCCCGATCCGGCCCAACAGCAGGGCCAACCCGGCACCGCCGTCGGCCACCACTTTGCGGCCCAGCAGGTCCAGCCCCTGGATTCCGTGGGTGCCCTCATGGATCGGGTTGAGCCGGTTGTCGCGGTAGAACTGCTCGACGTCGTACTCGCGGGTGTAGCCGTAGCCGCCGTGCACCTGGATCGCCAGGGAGTTCGCCTCCAGGCACCACTGCGCGGGCCAAATCTTGGCGATCGGTGTGAGCACGTCGAGCAGCGTGCCGGCCTGCCGGCGGGCGCCCTCGTCCGGCGCGCTGAGTTGTTCGTCGAGCAGCCAGGCGCAATACAGGCTCAGCGCCATGCCACCTTCGACGTAGGCCTTCTGTGCCAGCAGCATCCGGCGCACATCGGCGTGCTCGATGATCGGTACCTGTGCCGTGGTGGGGTCGCGGTCTGTCAGCGGCCGGCCCTGCGGCCGGGTGCGGGCGTACTCCACCGAGTGCAGATAGCCGGTGTAACCCAGTGCCACCGCACCCGTCCCCACCCCGACCCTGGCCTCGTTCATCATGTGGAACATGTAGGCCAGACCGTGGTCGCGCTCGCCCACCAGGTAGCCCACCGCACCGGGTCGGCCGTCGGGGCGATGCACTCCCTCGCCGAAGTTCAGCATCGTGTTGGTGGTGCCGCGATAGCCCATCTTGTGATTCAGCCCGGCCAGCACGACGTCGTTGCGCGCGCCGAGGGTACCGTCGGCGTCGACCAGGAACTTCGGCACGACGAACAGACTCAGACCCTTGACACCTGCCGGCGAGCCGGGCACCCGCGCCAGCACCAGGTGGATGATGTTCTCGCTGAGTTCGTGCTCGCCTCCGGAGATCCACATCTTGTTGCCGAAGAGTCGGTAGGTGCCGTCGGCCTCGGGTTGGGCGCGCGTGGTGACGTCGGCCAGGGACGAGCCGGCCTGCGGCTCGGACAGGCACATCGTGCCGAAGAATCGGCCCGCCAGCATGGGCTCGACGAAGGTTGCGATCTGCTCGGCGCTGCCGTGGGCGAGCAGCAGATTGGCGTTGGCGATGGTGAGGAAGGGGTAGGCGGCGGTCCCCACATTGGCAGCCTGGAACCAGGCGAAGCAGGCGGTGGTCACCACCGTGGGCAGTTGCATGCCGCCCACCGATTCGGGCATGGCCGCGGACATCAAACCGGTCTCGCGGAACACGTCCAGCGCCTGACCCACCTCCGGGTGCATGATGACCCGCTCACCGTCGAAGCGCGGCTCCTCGGCGTCGTTGCGCTTGTTGTGGGGTGCGAAGTGCGCGGTGGCCACCTGTTCGCTGAGGTCCAAGGCGGCGTCGAACGTCTCCCGCGAGTGCTCGGCATAACGCTCGCGGCTGGTCAGCGCGACGACGTCGAGCCACTCGTAGAGCAAGAAGTCCAGGTCACGGCGGGAAAGTAGGAGGGAGGTGGGAGCCATAGCGCACGGTATCGGCGGGTGGCGCGGGCCGCAACGGTCCGGGTGCCGCTAGCGGCGGAATGTGCCCAGGCCGTCGGCGTCGAGGAACTCGACCGTCAGCGAGGGCGAGGAGCCGTCGACCGGAACGGCGAAGTCGACCGCCGAAATCCCGACGGCGTTCTCGCCGGTGGGTTCGTAGGAGTACCTCGTACCGTCCCAATGGATCAGCGGGAACTCCTTGTTCGCCGGCCCGAGGATCATCACCAGCGAGTCGCCGCGAGCCACCACCTGCGCCGGTCCGTAGTAGTCGTTGGCGTAGGTGCCGGCGAGTTCGGCCAGTGGCGGGCTCGGTGCGGGTGCCGCCGGTGGTTGCTGGTCGGCCAGGGCGCTGGAGTTGGTGTAGAACTGCGAGTCCATGACCTGCTTGTAGGCGGGCTGCCAGTCGCGGCTGATCTCGCCGGTCTCAACAATGTCTATGAAACTGGCGGCGATCGCCTCCGGTGCCCCCTGCGGGGCCCCGTTGGTGAGCACGACGATGCCGAGGTTCTCGGACGGCAGCATTGACACGGTGGTGGAGGCGCCGAGCAGGAAGGCCCCGCTGTGGCTGTAGCGCACCCGGCCGGTGTCGTCGGTGCCCACGCCGATCCCGAGCCCGTAGAACGATGATCGCGCGGCAGGGGTCTGGGCCGGGCTGCTCACCGAGTGCGGCTGGCGGGACTCCTGCAGCGCCTCGGCGGCGACCACCTCGCGGCCGTCGAACTCGCCGCCGGCAAGTTGCAGCCGCAGCCACGCGGCCATGTCTGTCGCCGTCGAACTCACCCCGCCGGCCGGTGACTGCGCCTGCGGATCGCGCACCTGCAGCGGCCGGTAGCCGCCGTCCACCAGTTCGTGGGTGACGGCCTTGTTCTCGGCCGCTTCGTAGGCGGCGAACTCCGAACTGGTCGAGGTCATGCCCAACGGCTCGTACAGCCGGGCGCGCGAAAGGTCGGGCCAGGGGACGCTCTGCGAGGCGGCGACGGCTTCGGCCGCAGCGGTGAGGCCGAAGTTGGTGTACTCGTAGTCGGCGCGGAAGGGCGACAGCGGCAGCAGGCGCAACTTGTCGAGGATATAGGGCTGGCCATAGCCGAGGTCCTCCAGCAGGTCGCCGGCATGGTCGGGCAGGCCGCTGCGGTGTGAATACAGATCGGCGATGGTGACGTTCTCGGTGACGTACGGGTCGCCGAGGGCGAAGCCGGGTAGGTACGTGGTGACCGGATCGTCCCAGGACACGTCGCCGTCGCCCACCACCGACGCCACGACGGTGGCCCCGACAGGTTTGGACAGGGATGCCAACTGGAACACCGTGTTCTCGTCCACCAGCGCGTCACTGCCCAACTCACGCACG
Organism: Actinomycetota bacterium; assembly: GCA_030837395.1. GTDB lineage: Bacteria > Actinomycetota > Actinomycetes > S36-B12 > UBA10799 > JACJWR01. Next base: position 4,838 of record JAUPKO010000788.1, read on the forward strand.
CCGAAGCCTTTGAGGTAGACGGGCTGGTCGTTGTGCACCACGGCGACCGCCACACCCGGAACGCCGGACTTGGCCATGGTGTCGGCAACGATGGCGTCAAGGTCCGCCACAGCCGCATCGATCTGCGACTGCGGAATCGGCACGGCCGCGTGCTCGGCCGGATTGCCGCTGGCCGCGGGACTGGCGAAGGGCAGGCCCGTCGGGCTGGACTCGCTGTCGCCAGCGTCAGCCGAGCAGCCGCCGAGGGTCAAGGTCATCCCCACCACCACTGACGAGGTGGTGCCCAGTTGTTTGATCATGCCAGTGTTGATCATGATGACGCTCCGATCTGCGCGCGGCGGCCGGGCGCGATGATCATGCGACCCTACCGCCGGGGACAACAGGTTGGCACCGGCGTGTTGCAACGGCTGATGCCCGGTCTTAACAGGCATGCTCTGGGAGAGAGGTGATCACCGGCCGGGAGGAAGGAGCACCGCATGCCCAATCGCCAACAGGTGATGTCCACGCTGCAGGTTCCGGACAGCACCGACAGCATCGACGTCGACTCCGTTGGTGGAGAACCGCCCAGCCCGCTATGGCGGGTTCCACGGGAGTTGGCCCAACGGGTGGTCCCCGCCCGGCCGGTCCGCGAGCGCATGCCATGGCTCACCTGCATCCGGACCGCACCCTACGACGCGAAGTAGCCCCCTCACGGCGGCAGCCACCACCGAACCCTAGGCGAGTACCTCCAGCACGATGTCGATCCCGCGGTCCAGATCTGCTTCGTCGATCATCAACGGCGGCGCCAGCCGCAGGGTGGTCTCGTGTGTCTCCTTGATGATGAGACCGCGGTCCAACGCCTGCAGGCAACGCGGCCGCACGGGAGCGTAGTCGTCCTTGACCACGACGCCGGCCCACAGCCCACGGCCCCGCACGAGTTCGACGGTGGTCGGTGCCTCCCGATTCAGGCGGGCGAGCATGTGCACACCGAGTTCGCGGGAGCGCTGCTGGTACTCGCCGGTGCCGAGCATGGCGATGACCTCCCGGGCGATCGCCAGCGCCAGTGGGTTGCCGCCGAAGGTCGACCCGTGTTCACCCGGTCGCAGTACCCCGAGCACCTCGTCCCGGGAAACCACAGCCGACACCGGCAGAATCCCGCCGCCCAGGGCCTTGCCCAGGATCACCATGTCCGGCGTCACACCCTCCCAATCGCACGTGAGGGTGGAGCCGGTGCGCCCCAAGCCCGACTGCACCTCATCGGCGATGAACAGCACACCGGCGTCCCGGCACGCTGCCGCGGCACCACTGAGGTAGCCGACCGGGGGTACCACCACACCTGCCTCGCCCTGGATCGGTTCGACGAGGAAGCCGACGACGTTCGGGTCGGCCAACGCCGCAGTGAGGGAGTCGAGGTCGCCGAAGGTGACGGCCTCGAAGCCACCGGTGAAGGGATCGAAGTCGTTGCGGGCGACGGGGTCGTCGCTGAACGAGATGATGGAGGTGGGGCGGCCGTGAAAGTTGCCGTGCGCCACGAGGATCTTGGCCTGCCCAGGCGGCACCCCCTTGACCCGGTAGCCCCACGCACGGGCGGTCTTGATGGCGGTCTCGACGGCTTCGGCGCCGGAGTTCATCGGCAGCACCCGGTCGAGCTCGAGAAGGTCGGCCAACTCTTCGCAGAACGGCCCCATCTGGTCGACGTGCACAGCCCGGCTGGTGAGGGTCACCCGGTCGAGCTGAGCCAGTGCAGCGGCGACGAGCCGCGGATGCCGATGGCCGAAATTCAGAGCGGAGTAGGCGCTGAGGAAGTCGAGGTAGCGCTTGCCCTCCACATCCGTCACCCACGCGCCCTCCGCAGTGGCCACCACCACCGGCAACGGGTGGTAGTTGTGGGCCCCCCGGGCATCTTCGAGGTCGCGCAATGCGGCTGAATCCATAACCACACGCTAACCCCTCATCGCCCTAGACTCACCTCATGCAGGTGAGGACCTTCGACGGGCGTACGTCGACACAGCTCGACCTGGACCCGGCGCCGACCATCCAAAGCATCTCGGCTGCCGGGTTTCGCTGGATCGACATCAGAGCAGACGGGCCCGCGGACCCGGCCGTGGCGTCGCTGCTGACCGGCTGGGGATTCTCCACCTCGGACGCCGCCTACGTCATGCGCAGCCACTCCGCCGGGGTGTTCGAGGTCAAGGACGGGCGCGTGGTGGGCACCACCTGGGTGGCCGCCGACGGTGCGAGCATGCTGTCGGAGGTGCACTTCAGCTGGAGTCCGCAGGTGCTCATCACTGTGCGCTTCGGCGGCGATGCCGCAGTGGCTGGGGTTACCGAGTCGGTGGCCCGGAGCCACGCCAACCTGTTCGATGAGCCGACCACGGCTTTCGCAGTAGTGCTGCAACTGTTTCTGGGGAGTGTCAACAGCGAGCTCACCGCGCTGGGGGAGCAGTTGGACACGCTCGATGGGGCCATCATCGAGGAGGCGCATCCGCGGCAGTTGACTGAGCTGCGCGACCTGCGAGGCCTGGTCATCCCCATGTCGCGGCGTTTCGAGCCGTATGCCGATGAGGTCTCGCAAGCATTGGTGGACCCCACCGGACTGCCGGGGATGGACAGCGCCGGAGTGGCGCATCTGCAGGCCTACAGCGTCCGGCTGGGCGACGTCGTGACGCGCATCGGTGACCTCACCGATCAGTTGCGCGACTGCGCGCAGGACTTCCAGACCGAGGTCGGCAATCAGCAGGGCAATCGGATCAACCAGTTGACGATCGTGTCGATCGTGTTCCTGCCGATCACATTCCTGACCGGCTACTTCGGCATGAACTTCCAATGGCTCGGCAACGAGACGATGTCGTTCGCGTCGTGGTTGCTGCTCGGGGTGGTCATGCCGCTGCTGGTGGTCGTCGCCTCGATCGTCGTGCTGACCAACCGCGGCTACCTGCGGCGTCGGGCCGATCGGCAGCGTGTGCGCGACCATAACGACACTTCGGAGTCGTGAGGATGGCCGGCCTGGTCGCGCGGGTGGTGGCTGCGACCGGCAACCGGGATCGAGTGCTCGATGCGGTCAAGGCGCTGGCGCTGCTGGTGGTCGTCGCCGGCCACAGTCTGGCCTGGCACGTCACGCCGGAGGGCACGGCCGTCAACGTGCTGGAGGTCTCGCGCGGCCTGATCGTGCTCACCTGGGGGTTCCAGGTGCTGCCACTGTTCTTCGCCGCCGGGGCGGTGTCGAATGCGGCCTCGTTGCAGCGGCACGGTGCGTCGGCGTTCTGGCTGCATCGGACTCGGTCGTTGACGACGCCCGTGCTGGTCTATGCCGGGTTCTGGACGCTTGTGGGGCTGCCGATGACGCTGGTGTCGGACCAGGCGCAGCCCGCCGGGAGGTTCCTGTCGCAGTTGTTGTGGTTCGCCGGGGTGTATCTGCTGGTGGTCGCGGCCGCCCCGTTGACGGTGCGGTGGCGGGGCCGACCAGTGCTGACGCTCGGTGTGTGGCTGGTGGTGATCGTGGGGGTGGATCTGACGCGGATCGGGCAGGGGCCGTCATGGTTGGGGTGGCTCAACCTGCTGCTTGTTTGGGGGTGGCTGCATCAACTCGGCTACTGCCTGCCGGCACTGCGTCGGGCCAGCCGTGCGGCGGTGGGGCTGGCTGCGGTGATCCTGCTGGCGGCGGCTGTGGGCCTCGCGATGGTCGGGCCCTACTCGTCGTCGCTGGTGACGGTCGGGGGCGACGCGGAATTGTCGAACCTCGCCCCACCCAGTACGGTGCTGGCGGTCTACGGCGCGGCCCAGGTGATGGCCCTCGCGGCGTTGTGGCCCACCCTCGGGCGGTGGCTGTCAGATGATCGACGATGGGCCGTCGTCGCGCTGGTGGGGGCGCGTGGGATGGGCATCTACCTGTGGCACATCCCGCTCGTCGGGGTGGCGGCCGCGGTGGCTCTGGCGGTCGGTTGGGCGGTTGCGCCGCTGTCGGGGTGGTGGTGGCTGGTGCACGTGTCGGTGGTGCTCGTGGTGATCCCGCTGGCCTGGGTGGTGGCCGGTGTGGCCGGTCGGGTGGAGGAGCGCATCGGGGGCTTCGGCCGGATCGGTCCATTGCCGCCGGTGGTGGCGGCACTGGGTGCTGGTGCGGTGGTGCTGAACATTTCTGTGACCGGCTTTGCCACGTGGACCGGATCGGGCATGCTGGGCCTGCCGTCGTCCGCGCTGGTCAATGTCCTGCTTCTGGCGCTGGTGTGGCAGGCAGCTGCACCGAAGGCTCAGTTGCGGGCTTCGGGCGGGCGTGGGTCGGCCGGCGGTGACGGCTTGGCCGGCACGTAGGGCGGCGCCTCATCGAGGATCGATGGCCGTTCGGCCGGGCAACCGGCCCTCAGCACCGGCACCCTGCCGAACCGCAGCACCGGGCCCGCGATCACCGCGGCGCCTGCCGAGGCTCCGCCCCCGGATGGCGCGGTTGCCGCCGGGCTAGGTGTGGGCGTCGGTGTGGGCGTCGGGGTCGGGGTCGGGGTGGGCGTAGGAGTGGGGGTAGGAGTGGGGGTGGGGGTCGGGTCCGGGGTGAAGGTCGGGGTTGGTGTGGGAGTCGGTGTCGGCTCCGGCAGGGCGCAGTAGGCAACCGCCGCGATGTAGTCGTTGCGGGCCTGAGCTTGAGCGGCGAAGAAGTCGTCCCGGGCGGCCACCGCGGCCTCCCAGTTACCCAGGGCCTGGTAGTAGTTGTCGCGGTCGGTCTCGATCTTCTGCCACGCCTTGCCTACGATTGCCACGGCCATGGCGTATTGCTGGTAGGCGTTGACCGATTTCAGGTAGTTCGACCACTGTTGGTAGTACGACACCACCGCCGGGCGCCAGGCTTGCTGCTGGGCCAGCAGGTTGTTGCGTGCCGCCGTCCTTAGCGCCTCACGGCGCTCCCCGATCTGCGCCTCGTCCACCATGGGTGCGGTGGTCGTGGTGAAATCCCAGCCGCACCCCGGCCCCAGGCGGTCGATCTGCGGCACCTTGATCACTGTGACGACGGGTTCGGGCCCCGGACTCGCCGGCACGCTGGGGGTGGCCACCTCGGCAGGCAGCGAAGGTGGCCATACAGGGTCCTCCGGGCGGTTCGGCAACGAGACCTGGGTCAGTGAGATCGGGGCTTGGTCCAGGGCGATCTGCTGCAGCCCGGAGGGTGCCTGCGGAGGGCCCAAGGGGTCCACCCGCACCTCGGAGTCCGCCAGCAGTCCCTCGTAAGGGACCCCGGCGAGCCACGGATTACGCCGCTCATCGCCAATTTTGCCGACGGTGTCGACACAACCGGCCAGATTGGCGGTGAGGTTCTGGTCGATCACCGTAGCGATGGTGCTGACATCGGCGGCCGGGCCGACCGCCTGCACGAGGAGGTCGCCGCGCCGCCACAGCAGCAGCGACCCGGATGGCAGGTCCGCGCCGACGGCCTGCACTCCCAGGCCGTCCACGCCCTTGGCGTTGTTGACGTCGGGGCGGGTGTCGGCGCAGTCCGACAAGGTGGCGGCCAGGCCTTCCATGACCCAGGGACCGGTGCCCGCCGGATAAGCCGAGACGGTGGCCGAGACGGTGCGATTGCCGGCGGAGTAGAAGCGGTATTGGCCGACGACAGGTCGGGTCGGCGGTTGGAGTTCGCAGGGGAAGGCCGTCACCCCGCCACCCCCGACGTTGGTGTCGGCGGTCGCGGTGAAGCCTGGCACCTCGGTGGCGATGGTGGCTGCCACAGCCTGCGCCGCCGGGGTGTCCGCGGCACTCACGGTGGGTGGCTCCTCGATGAGGTCATCGAGTGCGGCGCCGCCGAATTGGAATGGCATGGCGCCGACCGACACGAGGCCGCCCACCGCCAGTGCGTTCACCGCGAGTACCCCGGTAGTCGCCAACACCGCGGCCCGGGCGCCCCGTCGCTTGGGACGCAGCCGTGACACCTTCTGTCGGAAGGCGCGTGACCGACTGGTGGCAGGGGAGGTCGAGTCGTCGAGGGAACCAAATGGTTGCCCCTCGTCGTCCCAACTGCGGGTCACGGTGGCTCCGGTTTTCTCCCCGGTTCGGGTCGGGGTGGATGATGAGTGAGGTACAAGTGTTACCCATGAGGCGTCCCGGGCCGGCAAGCAGTTCCCTTTCGAGTCGACCCAATTCTGAACGGAGCGGAGGTGAAGCCGGTCGTGCGCCGTCGTAAGCGCCACCGCACGGGCTCCTTCTCGCTGCGTGGCACCTTCCCGGCCGCGGTGGCTGCTTCCAGCGGTCACCGGCGACGCCGAGCCCGCGTGATGGCTGCCCTGGGGTTCATACTCGGCACGGTTGCGATCGGCGTGATCGCCGGGCTGATGCTGGCACCCGCGGCCATGGCGGCCGGGGCCGGTGCGGTGCGCACCACCGACCTGTGGCGGTCTCTGCAGGTGGACGTCCCGTTCGATGCGGCGCTGCCGCTGCGGTCGGTGATGGTCGACCGCAATGGCGAAGTGTTCGCGACCCTCTACGCCGAGGACCGCATCCCGGCCACCCGCGAGCAGTTGTCACCGGCGTTCGTGAACGCCCTGGTGGCCACCGAGGACCGGCGGTTCTTCCTGCACGGCGGCGTCGACCTCATGGGTACCGGGCGGGCGCTGCTCAACAACGTGGTCGGCGGCGAACGGCAGGGTGCCTCCACCATCACCCAGCAATGGATCAAGAACCTCACCCAGGCGGCCGCCGATACGAAGGAAAAGCGTGACGCGGCCGACGATGTGAGCATCGCCCGCAAACTGATCGAGGCCCGCGCCGCGGTGAAGGCCGAGGAGCGCTTCACCAAAGACGAGATCCTCACCCGCTACGTCAACACGGCCTTCTACGGCAATGGTGCCTACGGCATCGGCGCAGCCGCCGCCCGCTACTACTCGACCACCCCCGACAAACTCACCTTGAACCAAGCCGCGATGCTCGCCGGGGTGCTCAATGCCCCTGGCATCTTCGACCCCATCGGCAACCCCGAGGAAGCCCTGAGCCGCCGTGACGTGGTGCTGGACCGGATGGTGGAGGAGGGGTACATCGACCGCGTCCTGGCCGACAAGACCAAGGCGCTGCCGTTGGAGCTCGCACCCCAGGTGCCGCCGAACGGCTGCGCTTTGTCGCGCTACCCGGTCTACTGTCAATGGGTCAAGCAGACGATCGCCGAGGACCCATCGTTCGGTCCGACCGCGCAGGCCCGGGCGGAACTGATCTACCGCGGTGGGCTGCGCATCCAGACCCCGCTGGATCCCACGGTGCAGCAGGCCGCCGAGGCCGCCGCGACGGCAGCGCTGGAGGCCACCAACCGGGTGGCGGCGGGGATCGCCGTGGTGCAACCGGGCACCGGCGAGGTGCTCGCGCTGGCCACCAACCGGCCCTGGGGGTCGGATGCGGCCGCCGGGCAGACCGAAGTGCTTTACCCCGTGCTGCCCAACTTCCAGCCCGGATCGACTTTCAAACCGATTACGCTCGCGACTGCGGTCGAGGGCGGCTTCGATCCGAAGACGCCCTGGTACGCGCCGGACCGCTACTCGCCGGCCAACCTGAACTACCCGGAGGGTGGCTTCGCCAACGCTGACGACGGCCCCGGTGGCCTGCTCACTGCCGAGCAGGCCACATGGCGTTCGGTCAACACCTACTACGTATGGCTGATCGAGCAGACCGGCGTGCTCAAGACCGCTGCCATGGCCAACCGGCTGGGGATGACCAGCATCTCCACCACCGGGCCCGAGCCGGTGGGGGAGCGTGATGCCTCGTTGACCCTCGGTGACTTCAACACGTCCCCACTGCAGGTGGCCACGGTCTATGCGACGTTCGCCGCAGGCGGTGTGCACTGCGACCCCATCGCGGTCACGTCCATGGTCCGCGACGGCACCGAGGCGCTGCCCATCGCCTCCGCCGATTGCACCCAGGCGATCGACCCGCGGTTGGCGGCCACAATCAACACGATCCTGCAACAGAACATCGACGGTGCCGATCCCCTGCGCACCGCCCGTGGCGGCTCGATCGGGCGACCTGCCATCGGCAAGACCGGCACGGCGGGCGATTTCGCGGCGGCCTGGTTCGCCGGTGCGACTCCGCAGATGGCCACCGCGGTGTGGATGGGCGACCCGGCCGGCGGTGTGGCCAACCCGCTCGTCGACGTTGTCGCCTTTGGTGAGCCGTTCAAGGAGATGTACGGCGGGCAGGCGCCCGCGCGGATCTGGCAGTTGACCATGGCCAAGGCGCACGAGGGTAGGCCGGTGGCGCAGTTCCCGCCGGCAAACAAGCCCTCCTTGCCCGTGGTCACGGTGCCCAACGTTGTGGGCATGCCGCTGGACGCAGCCTTCGGTGCCCTGACTGACGCGGGTTTCACCGTCGAGGTCGCGCCCATCACCGCCGTCGCCGCGCAGGAATTGCCGCCGGGGTACGTCGTGGCGGTCGACCCTGCGCCGGGGACCGAACGCGAGAGCGGAACCCCGGTGACGCTCACGCTGTCCCCGGGCTCGCGAACGGACGTGCAGCTGCGGCAATAGAGTGGCCACCATGGCCGCGCCGCAACGTCATGGGTGGACTCCCGTGACCGCACCAGGGCCGACGGGCAAGGAGATGCTCGGCGCCATCGGGCAGATTCGCTCCGATGCTCTGGGATTCTTGGAGTGGTCCTGGCGGCAGTACGGGGACGTCGTGCAGTTCCCCATCCCGACCCCGCCGACGTATCTGGTGACACATCCGCAGGGCGTGCGCCAGGTGCTGCAGGCCAACCACCGCGGTTATGGCAAGGCGACCGTGCAGTACCGCAATCTGGCCCTTGTCACCGGTGAGGGGCTGCTCGCGGCCGACACCGACACCTGGCGTCGGCAGCGCAAGTCGGTACAGCCAGCCTTTCACCCCAGGGCGGTGGCCGCCGTGGCCGACCACAGCGCCGCCGCGGCCGGGCGGTTGGCCGACACCTGGCGTGCCGCCGGCGACGGCGCCGTGGTGGACATCGAGGACGAGATGATGCGCACGGCGCTCGAGATCGTCGGTGCCGCTCTGTTCGGCGCCGACCTGCGCACGGAATCGGCCGCCTTGGTCGCCGCCACCCAGGACGGTCTGCACGCGGTGGTGGCACGCACGCGCAACCCGTTGGCGCCGCCGCTGGTGGTCCCGACGCCGGCGAATCTGCGCCTTCGATCCGCGGTCCGCCGGCTGGACCAGTCGGTGGCTGCGATCGTCGCCGCCCGCCGGGCCACCCCGGCGCCGGCGCAGCCGCAGGACATGCTCGATGTGTTGCTGGCCGACCGCAGCATCGGCCCGCGCGAATTGCGCGATCAGATCGTCACGTTCATCGTCGCCGGCCATGAAACGGTCGCCAGTGCCCTCACGTGGTGCTGGTATCTGCTCGGCCAGCATCCCGGCGCCGCCGACCGGTTGGCCGCCGAGGCGCGCGAGGTGCTGGGGCCGACGAGGCTGCCGACGTTCGACGATCTGCCCGGGCTGCGATGGGCCTCGGCGGTGTTCGACGAGTCGCTGCGCCTCTACCCGCCCGGTTGGCTGATCACCCGCAAGGCATTGGCGCCGGACGAGATCGGTGGCCATGCCGTGCCAGCAGGGGCGTTGATCCTGATCAGCCCCTACCTGGTGCACCGACATCCGGCCGCCGACGGGGGTGACGAGCAGTTCGCCCCCGAGCGCTTCTTGGCCGGTGCGCCGTCGCCAGCCGCCTGCACCTACCTTCCATTCGGAGCCGGCCCCCGTTTGTGCATCGGACGGGAGATGGCGCGCGCCGAGGGTGCGATCGTGTTGAGCGTGCTCGCCCGCCAGTACGTCCTGTCGCCGCTGCCGGGGCACGTGGTCGAGGCCAACCCGATGA
>JAUPKO010000789.1 GCA_030837395.1 Actinomycetota bacterium
TGCATCCCCGCCGTGCCCACCCGTCCGGCCAGCCGGGCATCCCCGGGTTCCCCAAACCCCGAGTCCCCGAGCGCCGCCGAACAACCCCGTCCACCAGACGCCACAGGCACCCCGGGAACCCCGGACCCCCAGGCAGACCCAACCCGCTCCCGCACATAGAGGGATATTCGCGGGGGTGCGTCCAGGAGGCACTGTCAGGGGCTGGCCTCACGAACTTGGCGAATTTCGTGGTGCAGTCCGCAGTCTCAACCCCTGACGCCAGTGTCAGGGGCTAAGTCAGGGCCAACGTCAGGGGCAACTCCAGGACCCAACCCCTGAAGTGTCAGGGCTCATGTCAGGGAATAGTCCGACTCCGCCCTGCGTCATTTGGAGTCAACGATGCGGGCCTGTAACTCGGCGAAAGATCGATATCCGGAGCCGGTGAGGACATGCCAAAGTTGCCATCCATCGAAGTCCTCGTCGAGGGGTAGCGCAGCGGCGGCACCGTTGGGATCGGTCCAGGCTTGCCCGGCTGCCCAAAGGGTGCCGTCGGCACACACGCGTCCGAAGTACTCGTTCCCGTTCGCATCCCATGCGACCGTTTTCATTCCGTCGGCGAGATACCCCTCAGCGAGAAGCTCCGTCAACGCCCCATGCGGGCGAGCAAGCGATTCCTCTTGCAAGCATTCGATTCGACGCTGATTCTCCACTTCGATGCGGTAGCCGAGCACGGTCATGACCGCGGCAAGGGACTCGAGGTAGGCGATGGCGTGTTCCTCTTCGTACGGGTAGACAGTGGCGCCATCGGGGGTGTTGATGTTGCGCGGGCCGCCCCGCAGCGAGTACGCCACCATCATGGCGGCGTGTAACTCCAAGCGGCCGATGTCGCCGGTGGTGAATCCCCCGGCTGTGGTGCGACGGACGAACAACACTCGCGTGAAGTGATCACGGTCTCGGGCTTGGTCCAACACCCGAGACCGAAGATCGTGACTCCTTCCGATGTAGGGCAAATCCGTGAGTCCAGCATCGCCTAATAGGAGGTAGCAACCGGGAACCGTCCACTTCTCACTGAGCCGCGCCAGGTCCTCGCGATCGACCAATAGGAACTCGAGTCCGTACAGATGATCATTCACGGTGACTGGGCCGAGCCCATTCGTCGCGACAGTAATTTGGAACGTGCGTGTTTGCATGTGATCCCCCTTTGTGTAGTGACACGTCGACCGTACGGGGATTTCGTCGGACGTGGTCGCGGGCGAAATTCCTGGGACGTCCCAACCGGGAACGGTGGGTATCGTCCTAGTCATGAGCACGAAACGGGGATCTAGGGAGACCGCCGAGCCGATGCGGGGCGGCACGGTGAAGAAGCAGCGCAGCAGCGACCGCGCTGGATGGATTGCGCTGTGGCCGCGCTCCCTCGACCCGCGCCGGGGCAACGTCACCCCGGGTCTCGCATACCCAACGCGCGAAGATGCCCAGGAGGCGCTAGCTGGGAAGCTCCCGGCGTACCAGGAGAATCCGTCCACGTTCCCGCACCTGATCCAACCCAGTCCACGGCCCATCGAGTCCGCGCAGGCGGTGGCTGTGAGCCATCCGCGAGCGCCGCGCAATCCGCGACCCAGCGCGGACTTCTCGGATGGGACGGTGCGGCAGTTGCGCTCCCGGCGCTACCGGGCGCAATGGCCCCGACGTATCGACCCGGACGAGCGCAACATCAACCCCGACGGCTACACCTACGCCACCGAGTCAGAGGCTCGCACGGCGCTGCGCGAAACCTTGATCCGTCATTACAGCCACCCAGAGGAGTTCGACCTTCGATTCGAGACCGATACCGATGAGGTCACACCGGAACGCACAATTGCCTTCATCACCGAAGAGTTCCTCCGCACCGATGCCGCGGACCTGTCGCCGTCCACCGTTACCGGCTACCGCTCCAACCGTCGTGTTGTGTGTCACCCAGACCACGGGATCGGCGACAAGCTGGCGACCGAACTGACGCACGCAAACCTTTTCGAGTGGCGCAACGTCACGATGAAGGATGCCGGGGTCACCAAACACACGCGGCAAGGTGCCTACCGCTTCCTATCTTCGGTCTTGTCGCGCGAGGTGGAACTCGGCAACATTCCGATGAACCCGGCGCTAGGAAGCACCGCCCGACGACGCAGGTCTGGCAACACCGATGATCGACCAGCACAGCGGGTCGTCTTGCCGACGCGGCAGGAGGAAATGGATCTCGCGATGGCAGTGCCCGAAGCGGTAGATCGATTGCTGCTCTTGGTGTTGATGTGGGCGGGCCCGCGTTTCGCCGAGGCCGCGAGCATCCTGCCTGATCGGTTGGACGGCACCACCAACACAATCTTCATCGACAAGAAATGGCAGCGTCGGTCACGCAGCGAGGGCTGGGAGCTGCGACCACTGAAGACCGGCGAAGCGCGGGACCTGCAACTGCCGGCCGGGTTGATGAGCGCACTGATCACGTGGCGCGACAACCACTGGCGGCCTCCCGTGGGGGACCGCAAGGCGGTGCTGTTCCCCTACCTCGCCTCTTCTGGTGTCGTGCACCGCTCGGGGGTCGGCGTTTGGGAGGCGTCCACGTGGCGCAACCAAGTGATACTCCCCGCCAGGGACACAGCAGGCCTTCCTACCTTTCGGACCAAAGACCTGCGAACGAACGCTGCGTCCAACTTCCACGACGCAGGTTTCTCCCACGCCCAGGTTCAGGAATTGCTTGGGCACTCCGCAGGTTCCGCCGTGACCATGCGCCACTACGTTCGCCCCGCACCGGCGAGGGCCTCCGCAGCGTTCGAGCGGATCCGTATGAACGCACGACTGTCATCCCCGGAGCGCCTGTCGCGAATGTGGGACGCCTGGTTGAAACTGACGGGCTCCGACCCGACGCAATAGCTGACTGTCCGTGCTTGCGGACACCAGTTGAAGACACTGACAGGTGCCGTCGGTCGAGGACCGCGGACTCTTCCGATCAAGTACCAGCGGCCAGCGTGTTGGGGAATCGAAGACAAATGCCCGCCCGCCGCTTCAGGATCCGTCTAGCGTTGCGGTACTCGATTCTTAGGCAGATCCCCGATGTCTAGCGAGCGGAACGCCCGTGACGTCAACAGTGCTCGTGGCGAGAGCGCCGCCTGGCGCGATCAGCCGATGTCAGCTCTAACCGACACACACTGCAGACGGCAGGCCCTCGTGAATTGCCCGAACGTAAGGTTGCCTTGCGTGGCCCCGGATTGGCTGGCGGGGGCGATTTTAGGTCTTCCGGATTGAGCGCGATCCGGATGCCCTTCCGCTGCAGGTCTGCGAACGGAGCCACCAGGCGCCCTGCGATGGCAGCGTCACTGGTCTTCCCGGTCTTACGCAAGCGAATGACTGAGGGTTTGATTTCCTCCCAAGCTGCCATCGCCTGACCTTCGAGCCCCTCTCGCTTTCCCTTTGCGAGTAGCTCACGCACTGCTGTGACGCGTGCAGCGGCGCGCCGCATTGCTGGACCCCTGCCCTTCATTCGACGCCGCTGGTCCGCATTAAGGCGGAAGACAGCAGGACTGCGAAACGGAGTGGGGTAGCGACCTGACGTACCGGCGAGCATTGGGTCCGGTCGGACACCCTCTCCGTCCTCTTCATCGCGAGTACGGGCCACGACCTGTCGCTTTCGCTCGGCTTCCCAGTCAAGTCGCGCCATAGTTTCCCTTTCGTGCAGCAAGAACAGACGAACGGGTTCACGGCGGGCTCGAATCAGCTCGCACCCGCCGGCCTAGATCCACTCTTCCCAGGTTCCCGAGGATTCAAACGCCTGACAAACGTGCCCACGGATTCACACGGTCGGATCGAGACGCAAGCTATGTGGATCGCGTCCGATTTGCCCCGCTTAATCCCGCAATAACACCAGGCTTTGCAGTGCGACTTTGCTGTGCGGCCCCGGAGGCGGTCAACCCGGAAACAACGAAACCCCCTGGTACCAGGGGGTTTCGGATGCGCGCCCGAAGAGATTCGAACTCCTAACCTTCTGATCCGTAGTCAGATGCTCTATCCGTTGAGCTACGGGCGCATGCCGG
>JAUPKO010000086.1 GCA_030837395.1 Actinomycetota bacterium
GCACGGCCAGCACGATCGCGGCGACGAGCGCCCAGGTGGGCCGGTACGTCCTGCGGGCCTCCAAGACGCCCGGGGAGACCGTACGCACCTGGTAGTCCGGTAGTGCGTGCACTGCCGCCTGGACGTGAGCCGTTCCGGCCAGCACACCGGTGACCGGCAGGCGGACCGTCTCATCGATGGCGATCCCGCGGCTGCCCACGAATCACAGCTCCACGTCGGAGGGATCGGTGTCCAGGCCGATCTGGCGGCGATCAGGAATCTGCACATCCAGCAGCGGCAGGTCCTCCACCGTCACCAGGCGCATCGCCAGCGCGTACTCGACCAGGCGTGCCTTCCGGCTGGTCGCCATCTTCCCTGCCGTTCCGTGCAGGCCACGGACGCCCTGCGTGGTGAACCGCTCGCAGACATTGTCGAGTTTGCGGTTGAAACGCGTCAGCGTCCAGCCGATTCTCTTGGCCGCATCTGCCGAGGACGGGATGGAGGCGATCGTCTTGCCGGAGCGCAGCACCGGCTCGGCGAGCGCGACGATCATCTGGCGCTGGCTGGGGGTCAAAGAGATCGAGCCGCGCGTGGTGGACCCGGTTCCGGACAGTTCCGGTTGCAGCCCGGTGAACATCGGATCGTCCAGGAGCACTTCGATCTCGTAGGCGGTCTGGCCTGCGGTGAACCGGATGACCGTGCACCCGAAGATGAGAGGGGTCTCCGCACCCGGCGACAGCCACGACTGCATGAAGCCGTCGGCATCGGCGATGGTCGCCGACATCCGTGTCCCGACATTGGCCAGCCACCACAGGCCCGCGCGGTGCTCGATGCGCAGGAAGCGGCGGTGCAGGAAGGGGTTGTCATCCAAGGCCAGATCGGCCTCGCGGCCGATCGAGAACACCTGGTCCACGGCGACCGGGAACTGCTCACCGCAGAAGTCGACGGTCACGGACATGCGATCCCCTCCCCCACGCCCGACCGGCTTCCCCCCCGGACTCCCGTCGGACGGGCCAAGCGTAGTGGGATGGCATCGGCGTGGACGGGAGAGTGGAGGCTGCTGCGTCCTGACCACTCATGCACGGTCGGCGGCCTGTCCCAGGAGGAGGATCTCGCTCACGGCGACCGATCCCGCCAGATCGTCCCGTTTCGCCGGGTCGATCCCCGTGATCTGCATGGTCACCGTCGTGGCCGTGGTCGGCGCGATCGGCAGCGTGCACCACAGTGCCGTGGCATCGCCGGAAAACGCTGGACGCACCGGCAGGCACTCCTGCTGGATCGTGCGCGCAGGGTCGTCGTCGAAGGACCACGAGACCCTCACGGGTCGTCCGTTCTCGCGATATCGATCGTCACCGTTGGACGGGTCGATCTTGGGGTACCCGCCCAGCAGTCGAAGCTCGGTCACGGTGACCGGCGCACCGAAGTCCACCGTGATCCACTCGTTGATCCCCCGCGCCCGATCCGGCACCCACGATGAGTCGACGTCGCCGCTCCTTTCGCGGTAGGTACACCGCCACGCGGTGTCCCATCGACCATCCACCGCCTGCAGCGGACCGATGTCGACCGGTCGCCGGGCACTGTCCACCCCGGCATCCCCGATACACGACGCTGACACCGACACCGGTGCCAGCGGCCCCGCTTCCGGCGTCACCGGGGCCGCCTCTGTCGCAGGTGCGGACGGTGACGCGGGAGACGGCTCATCGACAGCCGGGGACGGGCTCATGGGGCGGTCCTCTGGAGGCGTCGTGCTGGGCGGCGACGCGTCGAGAGTGACGGTCAAGGGCGGCACGATGAGGGGGCCCGGGTCGACTCCACTGGAGGGTTCACCGGTCCCCCGGAACAGCAGGACCGCTGCCCCCAGTGCCAGGACGGACACCAGGATCAGCAGGAGCGCCTTGCCACCGGAGGAGCGTCGCGTGGGCGCTGAGATCAGTGGCGGTTCCTCCACCACGGTGGCGGGAGTGGTGCTGCGTCCACAGGACACGCAGTGCCGCGATCCGCTCAGTGGGGTGCCGCATCCCACGCAGAAGCGTGACTGGCTCACCGGTCTCCCCCCACCCAGATGCCGAGGACCTTAGTGTGCCCGCTGGCACTGGTCCGTGCGGCACTTCCACCACCGACGGCACCGTGCCCCTGTCCGGGAGTACGGGCGGGTCGGGAACAGTCCGCCGGCACGTGTCCCTCGCGACCGAGACAGGTCATCCGCGCGTCAGGGCCAGGGCGTGCGACTTCGCGTCGAACTCCGGGGCCGTGAGCAGGCCTGCCTCGCGCAGCTCGAACAACCGGGACATCAACGCCGCGCGATGCTCTGGCTCCGGGGTGCCAAGGGTGGCCGCCAGGGAGTCCTGCGCAGCGATGACGTGTCCGGCTTGGGTGTTCCGGCGCCGCAGGTTACGACCGATCCAGAAGGCGTCCACGAGCCACAGAAACGTCGGCCACATCAGCAGCACGAGGGATGCGATCACCACGACCAGGATGATCGTGACACCCGAGCGCAACGCCTGACCCGTGGCGACCAGCGCCAGTTGAGGCGCCCATGGTGCGACGGCGAAGGTGGAGATGCCGGTGTTCAGGGCATCGGGCAGCAACCCGACCATCAGCC
>JAUPKO010000790.1 GCA_030837395.1 Actinomycetota bacterium
CACAAGGACCTGAAGCTGCAGCTCGAGAGGATCTGGGAGGACGCTGGATACACGACAGGTGCAGCCAGTGCGCGTTTGGAGCGGCGTCTCAACTCCGATTTGCGCCCTGTCTGGGAAGCACGAGGCTCGGGGTTGCCCTTCCCAAAGCGCTTCAAAGACCTTGCCGGCTTCGTTGGAGAGACCGTGAGGCGCATCAACGAGGATGGCCGGCCGATCTTGATCGTGAACGGGGACAAGGACAATCGCGAAGACACGCCTGACTTCGACCTGAGGCCGATTTGGCGAGTAATCGTCGGCGGCACGAAGCTGTCCCGCGGATACACCGTCGAAGGACTGACCGTTTCGTACTATCGACGCCGGGCAGCAAGCGGTTCCACCCTGATGCAGATGGGCCGCTGGTTCGGTTACCGCCCAGGATACCAAGACCTCGTTCGACTCTTCATCGGTCGTCAGGAGCCCGTTGGCAACAGCGGTCGATTCGTTGATCTATACGAAGCCTTCGAAGCCGTCTGCCGAGACGAGGAGAGTTTCCGCGAGCAGCTTTTGCGCTATGTGTCGGAGAGCGAGGGTGGCCAAGGTCTTCGACCCATGGACCTCCCGCCACTTGTCGCAAATCACGCGCAGTGGCTACCGCCGGTGGGTCGCAATTTCATGTTCAATGCGGTGATCAAGTCCGCCAACTTCGGAGGGGATTGGATTGAGCGCACCGTCGTGACTGACGATCCGGCCGAGATGAGAAACAACCTTCAAAGGTTCGAGGCCCTGGTGAGCGGTCACCTTGTCGAAAGGCGCGTCAGCTGCCGAGACGCAGATGGCGCCGAATTCTCCTATGACGCGCTCCATGCAGTTGTGACACACGACGAGTTCATGATGAAGGTCCTCAAGCCGTACGTCTGGGGCGAAGGCCTCGGCAAGCATCCCCTGACTCTCGAGAAGGAATTCCTAGAAGGAGCTCACATCGACCCCGAGGTTGACGAGTGGACCATTCTCTGTCCGATTGTCCGAAGGTCCGGCCTAGCACCGATTCCTTTGGCGGGCGTGGACTTCCCCGTTGTGGCTCGATCGCGGGTCGAAACTGGACGGTTCAAGGCCTTCAGCACGTCCCGCGATCGCGCCGTTGCCACCAGCCTGGTCAAGGGGCCCTACAGGCCCGACGGTTTCCTGGCTACGGACTTTCGGGAGACCCGCCGAGGTTCAGTGCTGGTGTACGCCGTCCAGCCCCGCCGTGAGGCGATAGTCGGTCCCCCGACTCTGGGCTTGGTCATCCTCCCACCCCGGAACTCATCGCCTAAGGCCCGCCACTTTGGAGTGCGTCTGCAGGCGGATAGCGACAGCCCCGTGGTCCCAAGAGCCCAAGTAGCCACCTCGGACTAAGCCTATGCAGGAGTGGTCGCGCACAGCGCAAGCAGCGTGTCGGACTCCGTCGGTGCACCCACTGCGGATCCGCGAAACGCTCGCGCAGGCCCTTGGGGACAACGAGCGTTAGCTCCTTCGCCTCCATCCGAGCTATCCGCTTCGCACCAATGGGTGCCTCAAGAGTGCGTGATTCGGCGGGCGACAGTTAGGCACCTGCGGACCATGCTTCCGGCAGTTGGCGATTGCTGCGGCGATCGGCGTGGCGCACTTGGGGCCGGCCCTAGGCCCTCGACGCCCTCGGTTTCCCCGATGTCTGACCCAGCGGGTAGTACTGACTCGTCGGCGCGTCGGTCGTCGTTCTCTGAGCCGTCCATCCCTAGGATCGATGGATATCAGACCGTCCCAGGGAGTCGTTTTGCCGAACATGAGCGTCCGGAACGTTAGCCCGGAGAACCACGAGTGGCTCCACGCCACTCGGCCGCCCGGCTTGACGCTTTCCGAGCACATCGACGCACTGCTGAGCGGGCTCCGTGAGGGCGAGGATTCTTCTCTTCCACCCGCTCCCGTCGTCCAACTGCACCCTGACTCTTTCACCTTCATTGATCTCTTCGCCGGAATCGGCGGCTTCCACATGGGCATGAAGGCCAACGGGGGACAGTGCGTCTTCGCGAATGAATGGGACCGATTCGCCCGGGAGACCTACCGGAGTTGGACTTCACACGAGGTCGACGATCGCGATATTCGACTCATCCCGGTGGAAACGATCCCTGACCACGATGTGCTCTGTGGCGGCTTCCCATGCCAGCCCTTTTCCATTGCAGGGGTGTCCAAGAAGAACAGCCTCGGCCGCGCTCACGGCTTCGACGATGAGCGGCAGGGGAACCTGTTCTTCGCCATTCGAGACATCGTCCGTGAGAAGCAGCCCAAGGTGCTCATCCTCGAGAACGTGAAGAACCTGAAGTCGCACGACAAGGGAAACACATTTCGTGTAATCAGCAGCGAGATCAATGACCTGGGTTACGAGATGCGTGAGCAGATCGTGGACGCACAGGGCTGGGTCCCGCAGCACCGGGAGCGGATCTTCATGGTCTGCTTCCGTCGCGATGCCTTCACCCCCGAGGAGATCGCGTCATTCTCCTTTCCGAAGCCGCCCAAGCGGACGCCCAAGATGCGTTCGATCCTCGAGAAGAAGCCCGTCGACAGCAAGTACACGCTGACCGAAGGGCTGTGGACCTACCTCCAGGAGTACGCGGCCAAGCACCGAGCAAAGGGAAATGGATTTGGCTACGGCCTCGTCGGTCCAGACGACGTGAGCCGCACGATGTCAGCGCGGTACTACAAGGACGGCTCCGAAATCCTGATCTCCCAGGGCGAGGGCGAGACTCCGAGGCGCCTTACCCCCGCTGAGGCCTCTCGATTGATGGGCTACAAGGAGCGTTTCGCCGTCCTGATGGACAAGCCAGAGGGCTTTCCGCAGGTGGTGTCTGACACCCAGGCATACAAGCAGTTCGGCAACTCCGTATGCCCCTTGGTCGTCGAGGCAATCGGGGCTGAGGTCGTCAGGGTTCTGCAAGCGCGACAAGCTCGGCTGCAGACTTCGCAGGCCATCTAGGCGCTCCCTCTTGGCCAATCTGCCGGACTGGATCACCGCAGCCGAGGCTCGCGGCGCAGTCGTCGTTGGCAAGCGACTCTCTGCCAACGACACCGGGGCCACAGGGGCTCACCAAGTTGGTCCCTACGTCACACGCTCGGTCGTCGACGAGCTGTTCGCCGAGATGCTCCTTCTCGATGGCGTGGAGAATCCCAAGTCAATCGTTCGGGCCTCGTTCTCGTCACATGACGCGCCCGCGCAGATCGTGACCCTGACCTGGTACAACAACCGAAATCGCGGTGGCACCCGGAACGAGTTTCGTCTCACCGGGTGGGGCGGCAGGTCATCACCCATCCAGGAACCGGATGCCACCGGCTCACTCGCACTCTTCGCATTCAGCCGAGACGGCGAACAGCAGATCGTGTGCGATGTCTGGCTGTGCAGGGACATTGCTGAGGAGGAGGTGGCGGAGTCCTCGCTCGGTGCCGTCGAACCCGGCGAAATGGCTGTCCTCTTCTCTCCCGGGGGCACCGTTTCCGCGGTTCAAGACACGTTGGACTCGCTTCTCATTCCAGCCGCGTGGCACGGGCAGTTCCCCATTGCCCAGGA
>JAUPKO010000791.1 GCA_030837395.1 Actinomycetota bacterium
AGTGAGTTTCCCGAGCTTGTCCAGGACGCCGTTCGTCACGTCCTCGGAGAGCACACCACCCAGCGGTTCTGCGCCTGGGAGGTCGACTGGATTGAGCCGCAGCGTGTCGAGGAGCGCAGTGCGGTGCGCGTCCTGATCGCCAAGGACGCCATCTCGACCGGCTGGGACTGCCCACGGGCCGAGGTGCTGGTGTCGTTCCGCCCGGCGAAAGACCACACCCACATCACCCAACTGCTCGGACGAATGGTGCGCAGCCCTCTGGCCCGCCGGATCCCCGGCGACGACAAGCTGAACTCCGTCGAATGCATCCTGCCGTTCTTCGACCGCACGACGGCCGGCAGCGTCGTGAAGTATCTGACTGGCCAGATCGGTGAGGTCGCACCGCCCACGAAGAAGGCGGTCCTCTCCGAGTGCCTGCTCGGGCCGAACCCGCGTCTGGACGAGGCCGTGTGGCGGGCGTACGACGCCTTGCCCACCAAGACGATCCCCCAACGCGGGGCGGCTCCGGTGCGCCGCCTGGTGTCGTTGGCGCTCGCGCTGTCAACGGACGGGCTTCGTCCCGGGGCGCTTGCCGACGCCGAGCGGGAGATGCACCGCGTCCTGGACGCCGCCCGGGCACGCCACCCCGAGCTGCTGACCAACGCCGTCAACGAGATCTGGGCCGTGCGCGGCCAGTCGATCACCGGCCGGCAGGGTGGCAAGCAGCTCACCTACGGCGACTTCGCCGAACGCGCCGATGACCGCGCTATCCAGGTCGGCTTCACCGACGCGAAAAGGGCCTTCGGTGCCGACGTCTCCCAGTCGTACGTCAACCATCTCACCGCTGACGACGAGGACGATGACTCCCTGCGAGACGCGTACGTCACTACCTCAGCCCTCGCCATTATCCCGGAGGTGCGGGCCGGTATCGACAAGGAGGCAGACGACCTCGCGAGCCGCTGGTTCGCCCAGTACCGGGTCGAGATCAAGGCCCTGCCCGATGACCGCCAACAAGAGTACGCCGACATTCAGGCCCTAGCCACGGAACCGCAGCGCAGCTCCCTGACGCGTCCGCGCAACCGCATCGAGGACTACCTGGAGATCGGCGAGGACGGACAGCAGGCTCTGGCGCCGATGGTGGAGCTCCACCTCATGTCGGACTCCGAAGGCCTGTGCCCGATCGGGTCACTCAACGCGTGGGAACGCGAGGTAGTGGTCCAGGAGATCGGTCGGCCCGGGGCTCGGGGCTGGTACCGCAACCCGCCCCGCCAGTCCGTGGACTCCCTCGGCGTTCCCTACCGGGACGAGCTGGGCAACTGGCGCTCCATGCACCCGGACTTCGTCTTCTTCCACGAGATCGACGGTGCGATCCGGCCTTCCATCGTCGACCCGCACGGGCACCACTTGGAGGACTCCCTCGTCAAGCTTCAGGGCCTGGCCAGGTTCGCCGAGGAGTTCGCCGAGCAATTCCACCGCATCGAGGCCGTCAGCAAGATCGGATCGGTCATGAAAGTACTCGACCTCAAGGACCCCCTCGTCCGGGGGGCCATCCTGGCTGGCAACAAGACCCCGATGGAGCACTACCAGTCCGACCTGGCGGTGATCGCTGACTACACCCACCGGTGACGGGCACCCTCGGAGATCGGCTCAGGTCCAGCGGGCTCCCTTGGCGGAGTTGTGACGACGGCACATCAGCTGAGCGTTGTTGAGGTCGGTTCGCCCGCCCCGTGAGTGGGGCTTGATGTGGTCGACCGTGAAGTCGTTCCACGTCAAGGTCTTGGTGCACCCCGGCGCTGCGCACTTCTTCGCCTTGAGCGAGTGCCACAGGATGCGTCGCTGTAGCGGGCTGAACAGGCGATCCGACGCCTTCGTCTCGAACACGCCGCTGAGGAGTTCGTCGAGCATCTTCGCGCGCTTGCGCCGCTGCTTGGCGCTGTCTGTGTCAGACCGGACGGTGTTCAGGTAGTCCATGTAGACCGCCTGATCGGGTCGCACCCCCTTGCCCAGGTGCGTATTGGCATTCACCAGGTCGACCCCCTGCCCGAACCGGATCAGGAGCTGCTGGGCGATCGCGTTCCTCCGCAGGTTCGTCAGCGCGTACCCGTACCCCTGGTAGTCGTGCACCAGCATGACGAGCGTGTACAGCTCGGTGCTCGTATGCAACCGCGTCGACGCCAACTTGGGGAACATCGCGTCCACCCGGTTGAATGCCTTGCGGAGTTCGGAGACCGACCATCGCAGCGTCTCCCCGTCGATCGTCTTCCCCTCCACCAGCCGGTCGAGTTCCGGCTTCTTGTCCACGGGTGCGCCCTTGGCGAAGGAGACGAGTAGCTCTGCCGTGAACTCGACGTGCTTCATCCGTCTCATCTGTCCGGCGGTGAACACACGTTGCCTGGTGAAGAAGGGCGAGTATTCCTCGGCGAGCTTCTTCGCCTCGCGCAGAACCGGATTGTCGATCCACCGAGCGTTCCGCTGCTCGGCGCCCGTGAGCCGCTTGCCTGTGGAGTTGATACGCACAAACAGATCGATGACGTCCGCGAGCTCCCAGGCGATCTCGACGACCTGCAGGCGTGTGTTGAGGATCCGGTTCTGCTGCTCGCGCGTCAGCTCGGACCAGAACTGGCCGGCCACTCGCCTGTTCTCGGGATCGGGCCGCACATCGAAGGCGTCGTCGGCGGAGAATCCGCCGACCCCCATGAACATGAAGAGCGTCTCGATGCGCTGCTTGCCGTCGATGACGGCAAAGACGGTACGCCCGGCCCTGCCGATTCCGGCCTCGTACAGGAACACCGACGGGATCGGCCGTTCGTCGAGAAGCGACTCGATCAGCTTCTTGCGATCGGCCAGGGACCACACCGACTGCCGCTGGAACGCCGGGTTGAGGTTGAGCTGCTTGTTCTTCGCCAGCAACACCAAGTCGTTGACGGTCTTCGTCCCGTAAATGTAGCCGTTCTCCATAAGGGGAGGCTAGACAACGGGGCCTCGAAAGTCCTGTTCTTGCGGCTCAAGGGAACCAGACATCTCAGGCCCGCTCGCGTCGACATCGCGGACCCCGTCCCGGTCGACAGCCACCTGAGACTCCGAGAGCCGCCCCAGTCCTACCCATCCGGTGCTTCACATGAGAGGCATCGACGGCCGCAGCGTCAGCGTGCCATCCGGCTCGACTCGCCACGTGGCCGTGCAGTTGCACCAGTACATGGGGTCCTCGGCGAAGTGCTTCTCGGCGTCCAGACTGCACATGGCCCACACCCGCTGCCAGCCTTGCGGGCCCGGGGCAACGTGACTGACCCGTTGGGGATACCAGACCAGTGGATCTTCGAATCCCTCCCCGACGCCGCTGAAGACCACGCAGTCGCCGGGGAACACCTCGCCACACGTCACCGTCGGTGCGACGCGCTGTGGCCGCGGTCAGCGGCACGAGCGTCTCGTCGACACCCCACTAG
>JAUPKO010000792.1 GCA_030837395.1 Actinomycetota bacterium
GTCGGGCTGCGACTGGCCAGGGGACACGACGTTCTCGGGACCCAAGTGCTCTTCGGAGCCGTCCTCACCGTGGCCGGGTTCTGCGATGCCGTCGCCGACGACTCCGGGCTGCTGGCCGCACTGCTCATGGGCCTGGCCGCCCCGAAGATCGCAGGTCCCGGGCTGTCCCGCGTGCGGCCCTTCTTCGACACCGTGGTGAGCATCTCGATCGGGGTCCTGTTCGTGGCCATCTCGGCATCGGTGACACCCGCCAGCCTGCGCGGGCTCGTCTGGCCGTCGGTGGCGCTGGTGGCCATCCTCGTCCTGGTGGTGCGTCCCGTGCTGGCCCTCGGCCTCACGGTGCGGACCACGCTCTCCCTGCGGGAGCGGGCGTTCATCGGCTGGATGGCCCCGCGCGGGATCGTGGCCGCGGCGACCGCCGCAGGTTTCGCCGACCGGCTCATCGACGACCAGATCCCGGGCGGTGAGAAGCTGCTGCCGATCACGTTCTTGGTGATCGCCGGGACCGTGACGATCTACAGCCTCACCGCGGTGCCGGTGGCCACCCTGCTGGGCGTGCGTCAATCTGACGACGGTCCGGCGACCGGGGACTCCGGCGAGGACGGCCCCGCGTCGAACGTCGGCCCCGCCACCGGCGTTCCGGTCAGGTTCGGCGACCCCTCGTGACACGGCGGCAGATCGCGTCCTTGGCGGCGCTGTCCTCGGCGGTGTTCCTGGTCGCCATCGACGGCACGGTGCTGTCGCTAGCGATCCCGCAGATCACCGAGGCCTTCGGGCCCACCTACACACAAATCCTGTGGATCGGCGACATCTACTCATTCATGCTCGCCGGCCTGCTGGTCACCATGGGCAACCTCGGCGACCGCATCGGCCGCAAACGGCTGCTGCTGCTGGCGGCGACGGGCTTCGGAGTGATGAGCGTCGCGGCCGCCTTCGCCCCCGACGCCAATCTGCTGATCGCCGCGCGTGGCCTGCAGGGTATGGCCGGGGCCGGGATCATGCCCCCCACGTTGGCCTTGATCAGAACGGTGTTCACGGAGGAACGCCAGCGCACCAAGGCCATCGGCATCTGGAGTGCGGCCGGGTCAGCGGGGGCGTCGGTGGGACCGTCGCTGGCCGGCTTCCTGCTGGAGAACTTCTACTGGGGTTCGGTGCTGCTGATCAACGTGCCCGTGGTGCTGTTCATCCTGGTGGTGGGCGGCTGGGCGCTGCCGGAATCTCGCGGGGACGCCGAGCAGCCGCTCGACCTGCCCTCGATCCTGCTGTCGACCGTCGGCATCCTGCTGGCCGTCTTCGGGATCACCGAACTGGCGCACAAGGGCTTCGTGCAGTGGGAGGCGTACGTCGGCCTGCTGATCGCCGTCCCGATGCTGGTGGTGTTCGCCCGGCGGCAGTTCCGACTGCCGGTGCCACTGTTGGACTTCGGGCTGTTCCGACTGCCGGCCTTCAGCGCCGCCGTGTTGGCGGAATTCTCGGTGGTGTTCGCGGCGACGGGGGCGCTGTTCTTCCTGCCGATCTACTTCCAGGAGGTCGTCGGCTTCAGTCCGATGCAGACTGGCCTGTCGCTGCTGCCGGTATCGCTGGTGTCGATGGTGATGGCGCCTCAGACCGGGCGACTGTTGCGTCGATTCGGGGCCCGGCGGGTGCTGTTGTCGGGCATGGTCGCCAGTGCGATCGGGCTCGTGGCCGTGGGGGTGCTGGCCTCGGCCCCGTACTGGACACTCGTCCTACCTCTGTCGATGTTGGGCTTCGGCTTCGCCACGGTACTGACGACCGCCGCCGACTTGGTGCTGACCGCGGCACCGGAGGAGCGGGTCGGCGCGGCCACGGGAGTCTCGGAGACCTCGTTCGAACTCGGCTCGGCCATGGGGATCGCCCTCATGGGAAGTCTGCTCACCGTGGCCTACCAGGCGTTCCTCACCCTGCCCGCCGGGCTGCCTCCCGACGTGGCCGACGCAGCGACCGAGTCGGTGTCACAGGTGTCGGCGGCGGCCGACACCCTGCCGCCCGCCGAGGGTGCGGCCGTGGTGGCCGCCGCCCAGGAGGCCTTCACCGGGGGCGTGGCCGTCACCGCCGTGGTCGCCGGGGTGATGCTCGGCCTGGCAGCGATCGCGGCGGCGCGCACCATCCCCAAGCGCGGCACCCCCACCTCCCCACCTGTCCACACCGACTGAGCGGTCGTCTCCGCGGCCAGCAGCGGCTAGCCTGCCCGCCATGAGCAACCTGGACACCGCGCCGGTCGAGAGCACGTGCCCCGCCGTCGCCCTCGGCACCTCTCCCGCGCCGGTTACCCTCAGCCCCCGTGAGGTGCCCCTCGGCGGCCCCCGTGCGATGGCCGTCCGGCGCACCCTGCCCCACCGCGACATCCGCACCATCGGCGCGTGGTGCTTCGTCGACGACTACGGCCCCACCACCCCCGCGGACCCACCCATGGCCGTACCACCGCATCCGCACTGCGGCCTGCAGACCGTCACCTGGCTGCTGTCTGGCAGCGTGGCGCACCGCGACAGCACCGGTGGCGCCGGCACGGTACGTCCCGGCGAGCTCAACCTCATGACGTCCGGCTGGGGGATCACCCATTCGGAGTATTCCGCGCAAGGTACACCCGTGCGCGGGGTGCAGATGTGGGTCGCACTGCCAGATCAGTCACGCCACGTGCAGCCGGGCTTCGCCCACCACGACGACCTGCCCCGCCTGAATCTGGCAACAGTGGACGGCCCTGATCTGGATGCCGTGGTGATCTTGGGATCCTTCGCCGGTGCCACCTCACCGGCCCGCTGCTACTCCCCCCTGGTGGGCGTCGAACTGACCGCCACGGGCGCCAGCGAGGCCGTGCTCGCCCTCGACCCGGCCTTCGAATACGGCATCCTGGTGCTGGACGATCCGGTGAGCGTGGCCGGCGAATCGTTGCAGCCAGGCGACCTGCGATACCTCGGCTGGGGAGCCGACACGGTCACCCTGCGCACCACCGGACCGGCGACGGTTCTGCTGCTCGGTGGCGAACCTATGGCGGAGGACCTGCTGATGTGGTGGAACTTCGTCGGGCGCAACCACGACGACATCGTCTCGGCCCGGGCAGATTGGGAGAGCGGCGCCGCCCGATTCGGAGAGGTCGTCGGCGACCCGGCCGAGCGGCTGCGCGCGCCGATCCTGCCCAACGCCACCCTGCGCCCGCGGCCCGGGCGCCGCCTGCCGCCGCCGGGCGGCAACTCGACGACCTGA
>JAUPKO010000087.1 GCA_030837395.1 Actinomycetota bacterium
CGCACCTGGATCCTCGAAGGGATCAGCGCCGACGCCGGCACCGACCTGCGGTCGATCGTGCGGCAGGAGGTCCGCACCGCCGTCCGCGAGGCGTTGGCCGGCTGAGGCCGCAGGACGACCTCTGACGCCGCCGCGGCATGGACCGCCGTGGAACACTTGGCCAAATGATCACCGCCGGCGCGAAGGAGGAACGCGCCGACGTCAACAGGCGGACCGCACGCTGGATGACTACCGGCCACATCATGCTCTAGGGCTTCGAGCCCATCGGCGTTTCCGGTCGGTCGCAGTCAGCCGAGCACCTTCACGATCGTTGCAAGGCACTCCCGCGCCAGCCCCTGAACAATCGCGTCATGGGCGAGCCACGGGTCCCGGTTCTCATCCAGGTGTTTCACCGTGCTGCGCAGCCGCTTCCTGCTCCGACTGCTGAGTCCCTGCACGAGGTCCGCCGGTTGGACGGCACAAGCCAGCAGCAGCACACTGTCTTCGGCATGTCGTTCCCTGTCGCGCGAGTCGGCCCGCAGTGCAGCGGCCTTCATGACCAAAGCGCCCTTGGCACTGGGGATCACCAGTAATCGTTCGCCATCGGAAGTGGCCAGGGTGACGTTGACTGTCTCCTGTAGGGCGCGGGTGCCGCCCGGGATCCCGAAAAGGGGCCTCCCGCGGTATCTCGGTCGTCGCGATGCTGCATAGCGATCCGAACATAGGACGTCGACCCTGTCAGGGCCGCGGTCGAATCGGTACGCGTGTCCAGTCGATTCATCCAGAAGGAATCCCACGCTCCCCAGCGCCTGGACCGTCTGCGCGAAAGTCGTTGCCTTCGTTTCCAAGTGCAGGGCACAGTCCACGTCACGCGTTGTCCGACTCGGGGGGAGGTTCGCCAGGCGCGCGTGAAGCTGGACCATGAGTCCGCCCACCAAGGTCCAGGATGCCGGGGGCAGCAGAGAAGCCAACTCGAAGGCCGTGGGCCAGGGCGGAGCCTGCCAAAACGCGGATGTGGCCTCGACGGATACAGCGGGGCGATCCGTCATACGCGCCGCGGCCGATCATGCAGCCAGTCGCGGGCTGCCGCGTGCTCGCGGGCGTTGCCCAGCGTGAAGAGCGCGAGGACCTCCAGTACCGCGGTATGGCGGCTGAGTCCGTCGACGAACGCCACGTCCCCATCGGCGTCGAGGACCATGCGCTGGCTGCGCGCCAGGCGTTCACCGTCTTCTGAGACGACCACGGCAAGCCCCCCGAAGGCGCCCAGACCCAACTCGCCAGCAATCTTCGGTGAGTAACGGGACCGGACTTCCGCGTTCGGTGCCCGCCGCAGGGTGACGCGTCCCCGCAGCAGGTGACCTGCCAGGTCCTTGGCGTCCGATTCCCTGATGCGACGCTTAAGCCTGCTCAACTGGGATCCTCGTAGGCCGTCTGTGGTGCCGACACTGAGAAGGTCGAGCGCAGCAGTGCGGGTGGTGTCCGACCATGGACGGCCCCGGGTCTCCGTCCTGCCCAGTGCCCTAACCTCCAACGCGGACAGGGTGAACGCCCTGCCGTGTCGCCCGGCCGTGAGCTGCCCGGAGACTGCCGAGCGGCGCACCTGGCGGGCTGACACGCCCAGTTGCGCGGCGGCTTCAGCGGTGGTCAGGTGCATGACGTATATAGTCTTAGTGCAGACTCTTTATGTCAACCAATACCTGGGCCGCTGCGCGTCCACAGTGCGCCACCGCTACGCCAGCAGGCGTCTTGATTGCCACCGCTCAGATGGCCATATGCCGCCACGCTGCGCACTTAGTGCCGCCCCTTTCATCCACAGTCCCCTCGATTCCCCGTGGTCTCCGTACTACGAAAGTCGTACTCTCAAGCCCATGCGTTCGCTCCGCAACGGGTGGGGCGCCAACACCTGACGATCAAGCGACCGCGACATACGCATCTATGAGAAGGGTGCATGACATGACAGACGACATCGTCGAACTCCTGACCACCGAAGGCGACCACGCCGAAACCCACGACCTACCCGACGACGCCCGCCCCACCCGCATCGGCACCACCCGATCGGCCGTGTTCTCGGTGCGCCTGAACACCGACGAGATTGAGGCCCTCCAGCGCGTCGCCGCCGCGGCCGGACTGCCCGCCTCCACCCTCGTGCGCACCTAGATCCTCGAAGGGATCAGCGCCGACGCCGGCACCGACCTGCGCTCGATCGTGCGGCAAGAGGTCCGCACCGCCGTCCGCGAGGCGTTGGCCGGCTGAGGCCGCAGCTGCAGGGCGCCGGGCGCCTGACCTTGATGCCGAGAGGTATCGCCAGGGTCAGCGCAGGCTAGCGAGATCTGCCGGCAGTGTGGCCTGAACGTGTGCGAAGTCGTCCCACAGTTGCACATAGTCGATCTCGGCCAGGCGGCTGTGAGCCAGTTCATTGCGGAGCAATACAAGGTCGCTCCACCGAGTTCGGGCGCTACGTCCCACGAGCCGATTCGTGCTCAACTGCGAAAGCGGCTCAGTCAGCCGCAGCCACAAGAAGGCGTAGGCCCACCGGTACCACGTGTCGGAGAGCAGTCGCGCCTCACTGCACCTGTGGTGGAAGTCCTCCACCTCAAGCCAGACGGCCTCGACTTCGTCAAGCAGCTCGTCCCGAGTCAAAGCGGCTGCGCCTGGCGAAAGTCCGAACCTTCGGGCTGCAAGTCCGCGTGCTTCTGGGAGAAGAGGCGGATGCTCCGCCCAAAGGTCTCTGCTGCCGCCCCCATGAAGGCGTAAGTGGGCAATCTGATTCCGATCCTGACGACGGTGCCGACCAGTCTGTTGCGGCCCGCGTACTTGACGTCGTGGATACCGAACTTGGCGGCGAGCTCAACAATCTCGTCACGGTGCTCGCGGATGAACGCCTCATCGGCATCGGGCACGGTAACGGTGTCCTGATGGACGGTGATCGCCATGATGGAAATGGTATGCGACCGCAGCAGAATCCAGCGACTGTTGTCCACAGCGCTGCCCGGTAGGTGCATCGGCACCCACCCGCTCGTCCGTCTTCTCGGTTCTCCTGAACAACGACGACATCGAGGCTCTCCAGCGCGTCGCCGCCACGGCCGGACTGCCCGCCTCCACCCTCGCGCGCACCTGGATCCTCGAAGGGATCAGCGCCGACGCCGGCGCCGACCTGCGATCGATCGTGCGGCAAGAGGTCCGCACCGCGGTTTGCGAGGCCCTGGCCGGCTGAGGCCGCAGCCACAGGGCGCGGCGTGCGGCCGCGGCAAGGCCCGCCTGACCGTGATTGCCAGAGTCATCGCCACGATCAGCGCAGGCTAGCGAAATCCGCCGGCAGTGTTGTCCGGACGTCGGCGAAGTCGTCCCACAGTTGCAAGTAGTCGATCTCGGCCAGGCGCTTGTGGGCCAGGGCGTTGCGCACCCGCACAAGGCGGCTCCACCGAGTACGGACACTT
The DNA here is from genome assembly GCA_030837395.1 of Actinomycetota bacterium. GTDB lineage: Bacteria > Actinomycetota > Actinomycetes > S36-B12 > UBA10799 > JACJWR01. Next base: position 3,417 of record JAUPKO010000087.1, read on the forward strand.
CCCCCCACGAGCCGATTCGTGCTCAACTGCGATAGCGGCTCGGTCAGTCGCAGCCACAAGAAGGCGTAGGCCCACCGGAACCACGTGTCAGAGCGCAGCCGCGCCTCGCTACATCTGTGGTGGAAGTCCTCTATCTCAAACCAGACGACCTCGGCTTCATCGAGCAATTCGTCCCGAGTCAAAGCGGCTGCGCCTGACGGAAGTCGGAACCTTCGGGCTGCAGGTCCGCGTGCTTCTGCGAGAAGAGGAGGATGCACCGTCCAAAGGTCTCTTCGACCTCCCCCATAAAGGCGTAGGTGGGCAGCATGACACCGATCCTGACGACGGTGCCGACCAGCCTGTTGCGGCCGGCGTACTTGACGTCGTAGATACCGAATTTGGCGGCGATCTCAAGAATCGCGTCGCGGTGCTCGCGGATGAACGCCTCATCGGCATCGGGCACGGTAACGGTGTCCTGGTGGACGGTGATTGCCATGCATTAGATGGTAATCGACGGCGGCGGCAACCAGCGACAGTTATCCACAGCGCTGCCTGGCCCTTCGAAAGTGGACACCTGCGTCACATTCACGGGCTGAATCAGCCCGATTCTCGGCCCCTTGTGTGACATAGGTGTGCACATGCGC
>JAUPKO010000088.1 GCA_030837395.1 Actinomycetota bacterium
AGTGTCTGCGGGGCGTCCGAGCGCCCGTAGCTCAATGGATAGAGCAACCGGTTTCTACCCGGGCGGCTGGGGGTTCGAGTCCCTCCGGGCGCGCCATGAAGGGTGATGCTGGCACGCACCCGGCCCGTCGGCCGTCACCCACAGGGTCCCCCGGCTGTCACCTCAGGTGTAGCCCGAGGGGCGCCAGGAATTCGCGCCACTGCGGCACTGAGTCCGCCGCCGGGCCCAGCACGCCACAGTGCTCCAGCCCCGCTGTGAAGTATGCGCCCACCGCTTGTCGGACCGCTGCCTCGGCATCGTCGAACCCGGCCGGAATCGACTCCAGCATCGGCCGGTGGGCGAGCAGGTCGTCGGCGAGTTCCTCGCCCGCCAACGCCGCCGCCAATCGGGGGATGTCTGACGCCAGCCGACCCGGCAGCACTGCCAACCCCATCACCTCGATCAGACCGATGTTCTCCTTCTTCACGGGGTGAATCTCGGCATGCGGGTGGAAGATGCCGTCGGGGTGCTCGGTGCTGGTGCGGTTGTTGCGCAACACGATGTCGAGTTGGAAGTCGTGTCCGCGCCGCCGCGCGATCGGCGTGATGGTGTTGTGCGGCGTCTCGCCGGTGCGTGCCCGCACCCCCGCACGCGGCACGTCGTACTCTCGCCAGGCCTCCAGCATCGCGAAACCGACCTCACCGAGGGACCACGGGTCCGCACCCGTCAATCGCAGCACCGTCAGCGGCCACTCCAGCACCTGCCCATGGATGCCGTGCGGACCGGTGAAGTCGGCCACCACCGCCGCCCGTTCGATTGGGAACTCGTAACGTCCCCCTTGGAAGTGGTCGTGCGAGAGGATCGAACCGCCCACGATCGGCAGGTCCGCGTTGGAGCCCACGAAGTACTCAGGAAACTGACCAACGAACTCCAGCAACCGGGTAAACGTGGCCCGGGTCAGTTGCATTGGGGTGTGGTCGGCGGACAGCACGATGCAGTGCTCGGTGTAGTAGAGGTAGGGCGAATATTGCAGCAACCACTGCTCGGCGGCGAGTTCCAGTCCAATCAGGCGCAGATTCTGCCGCCCGGGGTGGTCCAGTCGTCCGGCGTAACCCTCGTTCTGCGGGCACAGCAGGCAGGTCGGATAGCCGTGCGCGGACTGCTGGCCAGCGGCGATGATGTCGCGCGGGTCCTTCTCCGGCTTGGCCAGGTTGATGGTCATGTCGAGTTTGCCGTACCGGCTTGGGTTCACCCAGGTGGGGTTGCGCTAGGAACGCTCGGCATGGATGTAGTTGGAGGCCACGCAGAGCCGGTAGAACCCATCGGTAGCCTTGCGCGGATTGGCCTCGTACCGCCGCCAGAATTCACCGGTGATCACCGACGGCGGGGCCATCAGCGCCCCCATGAGGGCGGAGTCGAGCAGGTCGCGTCGGCCCTGTGAATCGCCGATCCGGCCAGTCGACACGGCCAGGTCCAGCGCGGGCGCCAGCGCCTCATCCGCGCCGCCGACGGGTTCGGTCGGTCCGGCGTAGGAGCCCGGATCGTCGAGCCGGAGCACCTCCAGCAGGCGATTGACCGCCCACCGCTCGTCATCCACCCCGATCAGTCCGGACCGGATCGCGTAGCCGATCAGCACCCCCAACGCGGGGCCGGGATCCGCCGCCGACATCAGCCGGACGCCCCGTCCAGCAGTTCGCGGGCCCCGTCGTCGCTACCCACCACGAAGCAGTCCGCGTGCAGGCCGGTCACGGGGAAATACGCGGCGTCGATGCCCGCGATGACCTCGTCCTCGCGTCCCGGCTCGGCCAGCACCACCGCACAACCGCCGAAGCCGGCCCCGGTCATCCGGGCGCCGATCACCCCCGACTGCGCCCACGCGGCCTCGGCCAGCGCGTCGAGTTGCGGGCCGGTCACATCGAAGTCGTCACGCAAGGACTCATGCGAGGCTCGCATCAGCGCCCCCAACTCGGCGAAGTCACCCGAGCGCAGCGCCGCTGCTGCCGCCACCACCCGCGCCTGCTCGGTGACGGTGTGCCGAGCCCGACGGAACTCCTGCTCGTTCAGGCGGGAGCGCGCGGCCTCGACCGATGCCAGACTGGCATGCACCAGCACGGTCGTGCCCATCACCTCGGCTGCCGACTCGACGGCCTGCCGCCGGTCGTTGTAGGCAGAGTCGGCCAGGCTACGCCGGTGGTTGCTGTTGGCGATGATCAGCGACAACTGGTCGTGCGGGAACGGCACGTATTCGACGATCAGGTCCGCGCAATCCATCAGCAGCGCGTGCCCAGCACGTCCCCGGGCCACAGCGAGTTGGTCCATGATCCCGCAGGACACCCCGATGTAGTCGTTCTCGGTCCGTTGGCCGATCAGCGCAAGGTCGGTGGCCGCCAGGCCGAAGCCGCCGATGGTGTCGAACGCCACAGCTGCAGCCAGTTCCAGCGAGGCCGACGACGACAGCCCGGCGCCGTCGGGGATGTCGCCGGCGATCAGGATGTCGAGGCCGTGCTTAAGCGTGTAGCCGTCCTCGCCCAACACATGCAGCACGCCCAGGACGTACGAGAACCAATCGTGAGCTGGATCGAAGGCCGTGTCCCGCACGTCGGCGGTGACCATGCCCTCCCGGTCCAGCGATACCCCCCGCAGCGCGGTGTCCGTGCGAGGACGGGCCAACAGCAATGTGCCACGGTCCAACGCGATCGGCATCACGAGCCCGCCGGAGTAGTCGATGTGGTCACCGATCAGGTTGACCCGACCGGGGGCGAAGAACGTGCGCACCCCGTCACCGGGGCCGAATGCGTCGACAAACGCTGACCTTGTTGCTCCCAGGTCTCTCACGTGGACAACCTCTCCCGACCGCCTGGGGCCGAATTCCTAGGGCATTGCGCTTGATCACCATGCATACCTGGTCAATGTTTGCCACGCTATTCGACAGCCGAGATAAGTCCGTGATTTTACTGCGGACCAGGGCATTCGACGGGAGCGCACCATGGCACAGACCACCACGACGGGTCCGCTGGACCCACTCGCCGAACCCACCAGGCGCGTCGGCGCCGGCTTCATCGCGATCTTGGCGCTGACAAACCTGGGCATTTGGACGGCCTTCTTCACTCCGATCCAGTTCCTGTTGCCGCTCCAGGTGGAGGCGATCGTCGGCAATGACGGCAAGGAGTCCAGCCTGGGTATCGTTGTGGCGGTCGGGGCGCTGGTGTCGCTCATCGCCAGTCCCATCGCCGGCGCCCTGAGCGACCGTACCTCGTCGCGGCTTGGGCGTCGGCGGCCCTGGGTCCTCTGGCCCACGGTGGCCGCGGTGGCCGTGCTGCTGGTCATGGGCGGCGTGACCGCCATTGGCGGTCTGGTGCTCGGGTGGGCGCTGGCCCAACTCACGCTCAACGCCTCCTACGCAGCGGTGACGGCGATCCTGCCGGACCAGGTGCCGGTCGGCCAACGAGGCACGGTGTCCGCAGTCGTGGGCGCGTGCCAACCGCTGGGCGTCATCCTGGGTTCGGTGATCGCCACAGCGATCCCGGGTGACAACAACTCCGCCACCGGGCAGAGCACGCGCTACATGGTCGTCGCCGTGGTCACCCTGCTCACCGCAGCACTCTTCGTGTTCGGCATGAAGGGTGACGCACAACTCGACAAGTCCCGCATCGAGCCGCTGAAGATGGGCGAGTTCATCAAGGGCTTCTGGGTGAGCCCCAAGGAGCACCCCGACTTCGCCTGGGTGTGGATCACCCGCTTCCTGGTGATCCTGGGCACGGCCTTCGTCACTTCATACCTGCTGTACTTCACCAGGGACGTACTGGGCAAATCCCCCGATGAGGCCGGCGATACCGTGGCCGGGATCCTGCAGTTCTACATCATCGCGCTGTTGGTGTTCGCCCTCATCACTGGTCCGATCTCGGACAAGGTCGGGCGGATCAAAATCTTCGTCATCATCGCCTCGATCACCTGCGCCGTCTCGATGCTGATTCTGGCGTTCGCCCGCACCGAGGGGGTGGCCACCATCGCCGCGATCATCATGGGGGCGGGGTTCGGGGCCTACACCGCGGTGGACCTCGCACTGATATCGCGGGTGTTGCCCAACGCTGAGGATCGCGCCCGCGACCTCGGCGTCATCAACATCGCCAACGCCCTTCCGCAGGTGCTGGCCCCGTTGATCGCCAGCGTGCTGATCACCTCGCTGAAGACGGACACCTACTTCGTCGCCTACCAAGTCCTCTACCTCACCGCCGCCGTCGTGACCATTCTGGGCGCCGTGCTGGTCGTGAAGATCAAGAGCGTGCCATGAGACTGAGCGATTTCGGCCCGGACTTCACCTGGGGTGTGGCCACAGCCGCCTACCAGATCGAGGGGTCACCGGATGCCGACGGCAAAGGCCCGTCGATCTGGGACACCTTCACCCACAAGCGCGACTGGCGGGGCAAGACCCCCGTACAGGACGGCACGACGGGCGATGTCGCCACCGATTCCTACCGGCGGTACCCCCAGGACGTCGAGCTGATCAAGTCCCTGGGATTTGACGCCTATCGGTTCTCGGTGGCCTGGTCCCGGATTCAGCCGACCGGTTCGGGCAAAGTCAACCAGGCGGGCCTGGACTATTACCGGCGCCTGGTCGACACCTGCCTGGAGAACGGCGTCGAGCCGTGGTTGACCCTGTTCCACTGGGACCTGCCACAGGGACTGCAGGACACCGGCGGCTGGACCAACCGCGAAACCGCCCACCGCTTCGTGGACTACACCGAGATCATGGCCGAGGCCCTCGGCGACCGGGTCGAGCATTGGATGCTCTTCAACGAACCCCTCAACATCGTGATCTCCGGCCATTTGGTGGGCGCATTCGCACCCGGCAAGCGCTCCTTCCCGGCCTACTTCGCCTCGCTGCACCACGTCAATCTCGCCACCGGCTGGGGTTCACGGGCATTGCGCGCCGCGCTGCCCGACGCCGACATCGGCACCACCCAGTACCTCACCCCGCCGATCGGCAAGGGCCCGGGACCCTTGGGTGACCTCGCGGCCAGAAGCGCCGACGCGATCCTCAACCGTGCGTTCGTGGAGCCGATCATCGGGATGGGCTACCCGTGGGAGGAGGCCGGCATCCTCAAGGGTGTCAAGGCCTACATGCGCGACGGCGACGTCGAGGAGATGACCGCCGACCTGGACTTCCTGGGCATCCAGTACTACACCCGACTGCAGGCCCCGTTCCTGCCGATTCCCGGGCTCTGGACCGTGCCGCAGTTCGGCGGCGGCGCTGGTGGCGCGGAGACGACCTCCCTGGGCTGGGAGATCATGCCCGAGGGCCTGGGCATGGTCATCGACGCCATGCACGCTTACGGCAAGTTCCCGCGGCTGGTCGTCACCGAGGGTGGGGCGTCCTTCGACGACACGGTGGTGGACGGGCGCGTGCACGATCCGCGCCGTATCGCCTACTACGAGGACCACATCGCACAGGTCGCCGCGGCCCGCCTCCGGGGTATTCCCGTGGACGGATACTTCGCCTGGAGCCTGCTGGACAACTTCGAGTGGGCCCTCGGGCTGGTGCCGCGATTCGGCCTGGTCTACACCGACTACCCCACCCAGGACCGCATCATCAAGGACTCCGGGTACTGGTTCGCCGAGCAGTTGGGCGGCACCGCGAGGCCGTGACGGTCCCCGGCACCGTCAGGGCTTCTCCTTGACGGGAAGGTCCACGACCTTGCAGGGGATGTAGGTCTTCTCGGACAGGTGGTAGCTGGCACAGGTGCGGTGGTAGCCGTCTGCGATGGTCAGCGGGTAGTCGTGCAGGACATCGCCGCGCACGATCAGCACCGGCGACAGCGGAGTGCCCAAGATGATCTTGCGCAGATCGGTCTTGACGCTCGTGTCGTCCAGCGGCAGCAGGTCAAGTCGGGCCGCCCGCAGCAAGTCGTTCGCGCGATAGTGCACCACGGGAGCCTTCTCCAGGGCGTCGACCAGGAACTTCACCGTGTCGTCGTCGGCGATGAGTCCGAGGTAGTTGCCGGCCGCCGGGTAGTCGTGCTTGGCTGGTTCGTCCCGCCACAGCACCTCTGTGGGCAAGTCCGCGCCCTCCGGGGTCTCGGCAGTCACGCCTGAACTCTCGTCCTTAGCCATTGCGGCCTCCATTGTCCTCGGTGAACGTCCAGTGCAACCTAGTGGACGGGCACCGGCTCATGCGACCGCTCGGCCACCCCCGACGCCGCCGCCGGCCGTGCGATCCCCCGCCGGGCGACGAACCAGGCCAACACCAGCAGCCCCACGGCCGCCAGTACGCCGCCACCAATCAACCCCCAGCGCGGGCCGAACTGCATTGAGATCCAGCCCAGCAGCGGCGCCCCCACCGGATTGCTGCCGAAGAACACCAAGACGTACACACCCATCACCCGACCGCGCAGTTCCGGTGCTGTGTGCAGTTGCAGGTAGCTCTGCGCCGCAACCGAGAACGTCAGCGCAGCAAGGCCGCAGAACGGCAGAGCCAGCGCGAACCACACGTAGTTCGGCATCAGACCGCTCACCGCCGTCACCGCACCGAAGGCGACGCCGGCGACAAGCACGAACCGCAGTCCGACGGGCCCTTGACGCCGGGCCGAGAGCAGCGAGCCGGTGATTGAACCCAGCGACAGTGCCGCGCCCAGCAAGCCGAACTCAGCGGCTCCACGGTGGAATTCGGCCGTGGCCATCAGTGCGATGGTGATCGAGTAGTTGAAGGCGAAGATCGCCGCGAGACCAACCGCGGCCAGCACCACGAGCAGGTCCGGGCGGCTTCGCAGGTAGGCAATCCCGGCCCGCAGGGTCACACGATCGGCTGCGTCGCCCGGGCCATGCTCAACCGCCGCCGGTCGCACAAAGGCGAGCGTGCCGACCGCCACCAGGAACGAGGCCGAGTTCACCGCGAACACCGGCCCGGAGCCGACGGCGGCGATGGCGAGCCCTGCCAACGCCGGCCCGATGATGCGCGCCAAGTTGAAGGTGGCGCTGTTGAGCGCCACGGCGTTGGCCAGCGAGGACCGCGGCACCAGCCGACCCACCAGCGCCTGCCTCGCCGGTTGGTCGAAAGCAGCCGCGACCCCCAGTACCGCGCCGGCGACGAAGATCAACCCGATTCCGGCCGCACCGGCGATGGTCGCCGCCGCCAGCGAACCCGCCGCCACCGCACCGAGGGAGCCGGTCACGGCCAGCACCTTGCGCGGACTCACCCGGTCGGCCACGACGCCGGCCACCGGAGCGAGCACGATGAATGGCAGGAACTGCAGAGCTGTCACCAAGCCCAGCGCAACCGCGTCACCGTGCGTGACTTCGAGCACCAGCCAGTCCTGGGCGACTCGCTGCATCCAGGTGCCGATGTTGGTCACCGCCTGACCGGAGATGAACCACCGGTAGTTGGGGTGCGCCAGGGCGGCGAACGTGCGGCTCACCGTTCCGCCAGAGCCAATAGGATCGGCGCCGCCGCCCGCAGTGAGGCCATGTCGGCCGCGGGCAACTCGGCCAGTTGTTGGGTGAGCCACGCCCGGCGGGCCCGACGGATTCGTGCCACCGCGTCATGGCCGGCGTCGGTCGCCTCGACCACCACCACCCGGGCATCGCTGGGGTCGGACCGTCGCCGCACCAACCCCAGCCCCTCAAGATTGGTCACGGTCCGGGTCATCGACGGCGCCCTCACGCCCTCCAGACCGGCCAGGGTGGAGATCGGCATCGGCCCCTGCCGGACCAGCAGTCCGAGGGTGCCGAGTTGGGTGGAGGTGAGCTCCTCGGTCCACTCCGTGCGCAGCCGTCGGGCCAGGCGCAGCACCGCGACGTGCAGGTCCGCCGCGACCGCAGCGACCTCGACGGCGTCCCCGCGTGCATCGGTGGGTGTGGACTCGCTCATTGTCATCAACTCCAGAGGCTGTTGCTTAGTATGACTAACATTAGCCCTGCTAAGTATATTCCCGCAGCCCCACCGCGGACATGATCCGCCTCCCCCTCAGCCCAGCGCCCGCCAAAGGAACGAGCATGCCACCAGCACCATGGTGGTCTGGATGATCCGGGTGCTCTGCCGATCGGTCAGACCGTGCAGCAGGCGCGCCCCGATCGGCGCCCCGACCAGGCCACCGATCGCGATCACGAACCCCGCACTCCACCGCACGTCGCCGCCGGTCACCACGTGCGACGCCACTGCCGACATACTCGCGAACAGCACCACAGCCAGGCTGATCCGCGAGGCGAGCCGCACCGGAGTCGACAGCGCCAACGTCTGCAACGGCACCATGATCAAACCGCCACCGACCCCGAACAGCCCCGCCAACAGCCCCCCGCCGGCACCCGTGGCGACCACAGGGGCCGGTCGCACCGCCACGATCGCCCCACCGGCATCGCCACCAACGTCAACACCGGCACCACCAGTGCCGTGCAGGCGCACCTCCAGCAGACCGATCGCCACCACGTTGAAACCGGCGAACATGAGCAGCAAGGCAGCCTCGGGCAGTCGGCGAGCCAGCATGACCCCAAGTGGCGCCATCAGCACCGCCGGAATCGCCAACACGACCACCCGCCGCCACGGCAGCGCAAACTTACGGGTATTGGTCCAGGTTCCCGACGCGGCCGACAGCGAGATCGCCACGTTACTGGTGGCCGTCGCGGCCAGCGCCGGAAATCCCAGCCACACCATGATGGGCACCAGCAGGATCCCCCCGCCGGCACCGGTGATGCCCGCGAAGACGCCCGCCGCGAAACCGGCAACCAACTCGACCAGCAGTTGCATCGGCTGCAGATCGGTCACGTTGCCCGGCTTCGGGCGGGCGTCCGGGGCAACGCTACGGGGCCATCGTGTAGGTGCCGTCGTACGACAGCACCTCGGCCACGAAGTCCTTCTCGTGGGTGGGGTCGACCAGCGGCGCGGCGATGACCCGCAGGGCGGCCTCGCGCTGTGCAGGGCTGGCCGAGGCCCGGCCGGCCAATTCCAAGGCCCACTCGCTCGAGTCCTGAACGAACACCGCGAAGATCCGGTTGATGTGGTCCTCATCGAGGTCCGAGAAGTCCCCGACCGAACCCGCCCGGGTGCCGTCGGCATCAAGCGCCAACGCCGCCGCCTCGCACACGAGTTGGGCATACACGATCTGCGTGAACAGTTGGCCAAGCGACTGCAAGTAGTCCAAGTCCTTGGCCTGCTCCTCGGTGGGAGGTGCCGAGGTGACGAGGTCCGCGAACGCCTTCATCTGATCGATGAACACGGCCACGTTGGGCAGGTGCGCAAACCGGGCAAAGGCGGGCGTGGGGTCGTGGAAGCCGATCTTGCCCAGGCCCGAAGCCGGACCCTGGTTGAACAGGTAGGCGTCGTCACCGGCCTCCTCGACCACGCCGATCTGCGGTAGTTCGGGCCCGTTGCCACTGGCCGCGAGCAAGTACTGCGGCAGGAACTTGAGCACCAGCGCGACGTTGACCGCAACGGTTCCCTCCAACTTTGGCAGGGCCCGGATGTGCCCGGCCGCCTGCTCGAAGTAGGTGTCCTCCTCGAAGCCGCGCGCAGCGATCACATCCCACAACAGGTCGATCACCCGCTCACCTTCGCCGGTGACCTTCATCTTGGTCAACGGGTTGAACAGCAGGAAGCGACGGTCCTCGTCTGAGGCGGTGCGCATGTAGTCCGTGGCCCGGGCCGCGTAGAGCTTCATGGCGATCAGTCGGGCATAGGCGTCCGCCAGCATGCGACGCACGTGCGGGAATTCGGTGACCCGGGTGCCATAGAGCACGCGGTTGTTGGCGTGCGCGATCGACTCGTAGAAGGCGTGCTCGCAGATGCCGATGCTGGCCCACCCGAGGTTGGCCTTGCCCACGTTGACCGTCGCCAGCGCAGCGTCCCAGGCAGGCTTGCCGGTGTGCAGGATGTCCGCCTGCTCGACGGGGTACTGCTCGAGGCGGAACGCCGCGACGAACATCTGCGAGGCGACGACGTTCTTCTCCAGCACGTAGGCCGGGTGGCTGGTGTCGGCCAGGAAGAAGGCGTACTCGCCGGGGTGCTCGGGGTCGTCGTCAGCGAAGCGCCCGAATACGGCCACCCGGCCGGCCACGTTGCCATTGCCGATGTAGTACTTCGGC
>JAUPKO010000793.1 GCA_030837395.1 Actinomycetota bacterium
AATCATCCGTCGGCCCCGGCGGGACCTTCCCCAATCCCAATCGCACCCCTGTACGTTCCAAACCTACGACTACCCTCCGACAAACACCGCCACCGATCCTCGCACCGCCCTCGCGGTCGACTCTAGGGACCACCTCCGACACTCAGGCTGTCCCACGACCCCGAGGCGCTCCCTGCACACCGTCGCGGCAACAACTCCAAACCTACGATGACCCTCCGACAGACCGGGGCTGGCCGCCTCGAGGTCCGAAAGGCACCCATGCCCCCTGTGGTAGTCGAGCGTTCGGGTAGAACCGTTGCTGAACGCCAGGCGCCCGTCGGTGAGTACCACAGCGATGGAAACGCGAGCCCGAGTGTGTCCGGCAGCGATCCGATCGCTCACCCACACCGTCGACGGCCGGCCTGCGCCAACACCGATCGGCCACACTGCCCCGGCAACCGGCCACCACAGAGCGCCGGAGTTCCTCGGCAGTGTCGGCACCATCGAGTGCACCGGGATCGAGGGCACCCGCTCCTACTGCCCCGGCAACCGGCCACCACAGCAGCCCGGGCCGTATTGTCCGGACAGGCCCGCACGGCGGCGATGAACCAGATCCACGACATGATCGCCACCGCCCCCGTCTCGGTGCGCCAGAGGTACCGCTCATCGACCAACACGAAGCCATCGACGCTCTAGCAGCCCCCCTCCCCCCGACCGGGCACCCCAAGCGAGCCGCAAACCAGGCCCTGCACACCATCGCCACCAGCCAGATGGCCAGCGTCCCACGCACCAAGGCCCTCATCCTGCAACGCCCGCATCACCGTCGACGGCGAAGCGGTATGCCTTTCGTAGGCGCACATCGCCCAAACCTCGCGATGCCCCCACGTCGGAACCGAGTGGAACCGGCGAACGTCCGCAGCCTCGCGGTGGGTGCGGTTCAGTCGCTGTAGGCGAGGCCGTTGGGGCCAGTGGATAGGGCGGCCAGCATTCGTGCGTCCACACACGCCATGAGGTCCCCGTAGCTGTCGGTGGGAGTCGCGGTGGCACCGGCCACGCTGCAGCTGAACGACTGACCGGCGGGGGAGGCGACGCGGGCGAGATCCGAACGAAGTTGTGTCGCCCGCAACTCACAGTCGAGTTGGCCGACCCCCGGCAAGATGACCATGAATGAGCCCATGCGCCCATCGGCCCACGCTGTCCCAGTCAGTCCACACGGAATCCGGGTCACCCCGGACCAGCGCGATTGGCGCGAACTCGTGCAGCAGCCTTCGCCCCACCTCGCGCAACACCGCTCGTTCGATCGCATGATCGGTGTACGGCAAGGCCGGACGATCCAACGTGACAAGCAGGACGGAGACGGGTGCGGCGCTGAAAGCCATGCACTTGACTTCGCTGCGAAGCACCCCTTCGATCCGTGCCCTTGAAGCTGCGCCGGTGTCGGAATCGCCCCAGGAGCTCGCCAGGAGGTGGGCGCTGGTGTCCTCGGCCGACGCCCAATCCTCGCTCAGTTTCGACTCAACGCGGCGGTGGTAGACGGCCAGCACCATCACGGGAATCCACAGGTTGCAGACGAGCACCGCCACTCGCACGACCGCCACACTGCGATCCGCATCCGCGCCGGTGGCGTTGTCGGCGAACACCAGTTGGACGAATCGGTTGACATAGGCGGCAACTGCCAGCATCAGCAGGGACCCAGAGGTGGCGGTGATCGCCCGAATCCCCGCCTCCCGATATCGCAGGAGGACCAACGCTGACATGCCAAGGAGCAGGATCATCACCACGGCGTACAACTCGTTGAGGAGCACCGGTTCCGGATCGACAGCGGTGAACCATAAGGTCACGGCAGTGAGCAGCGATGCCACGAGAAACACCCACCGTCGCGGCTGGGTCCAGAATGTCTGACATGTCGCCGCATACACAAACGCGCCTGCCGAAACCTCCAACACCACCGACACCGAAAGGGAGATCGTTTCCGGGAGTTGCGATGCGAACGAGGGCCACATCAACGAGCAGATGACCAAACCTGCGTAGACAAGCCAACGCCAGTTCGTCGCGCCGAAACGTGTCAGCATGCCCACTGCCAGCAGCAGACCAAGGGTGGCCAGCGTCGCCACCAGCAGTAGGAGCGAACTAGCTGCGCTGTACGGCGGCATCCGGGTTCATTCCGATCGAGGCGTTGTGTGACCAGTCGGCCGTGAGCGCCGCGGTGCGTCGCTGTGGGCTGACATCACGGGTTCAATCCTCCCGACAGTGCCCGAAATTCGACCGGCGACAGGGCGTCCGCGAGCCGTACCAATATGTCCGCAAGGATCCTCGCCAGCCTCCTCGTGAATCAGTACCGTATCGCGTTTCGGGGCTTGGCGCGAACAAGCTGACCCCGTCGGACTGGCAGTTGGCCGCGGATTCCGTCGATCCGAACAGGCAGAATCGGCACCCCGGTTGCCGCCGCCACACCGCGCTGTGATTCCCGGGGCAGTGTCGTACAGCGCTGGGCAGGCCCCACCCCGAATCAGCCCAGGACGGCCCAGCCCAACATCACGGCCAGCACCACCAGCACCACGACGACCGCGACCAGCAGCGGCCAGCGACGCCGCTCGGCGTCCGCATCGACATCTGTGGACACGAGCCGGCTCGGCAGGGCGACCACCAGATCCGGCCGCGAACCCGCCGGTTCGAGGTCCTTGGCGAGGCTGCGCCAGACCGCCGCCGGCGGCTGCGAATATGCCCGCTCACCCAACGATGCTGATCCGACCGCCACGACCTCCGCAAGGTCGGTGGCCTGGGCACGGCAGGCACCGCACGTCTGTGCGTGCCGGTCGAATACCGCCGACGGTGAAGCCTCCCCGATCGCCACCAGGGCAAGCATGGCGTCGTCGCAATGGGCCCGCAGACTAGATTCCACGACTACCTGCCAACGCCTGGACGAGGTCGTCCAGGCCATCGCGAACCAAGAACTCCACCGACTCGCGCGGCAAGTCCGCCCGCTCGGCCAACTGTGCCACCGAGGCTCCGCCCTCGGACAGCGCCTGCAACATCACCGACCGCATCGGCTCGGCCATGGCAGTCAACTCGTCGCGCACCACCACCCGATCGATGATCCCGTCCGCCTCGACCTGCTCGCCAGCCGTTGCCCCCTGCTCGGTGAGGTGGGTGTGCACCAGGGTGCGGGCCGTCAACACCAATTGTGACTTCAGCGGCTGAGCCTTGCTGCGTGCGCTGCCGTGCCACGCCGAAAGAAACGCCCGGCGGGTCAACTCGGCCGCCACATCGGGCTCACCGACCCCTCTCAGCCCGATCGTGTAGATCAGCGCTCCCCACATGTTGTAGGCAGTGGCGAACGCGGCTTTGTCGCCGTCGGCGAAGGCCTCCTCGACCTCTGCCTGCACCACCGCCATGACGCAAAGTGTCCCATCCACATCCGGGCCGCTCGGGCAGCAGGTGGGGAATGTCGTCAGCTGCGGGCGTTGAGGCGCTTGTACATCCGTTTGACCATCGGGTAGATGCGCGTGAACTCCCCGAAGAGGCGGTCGTACTCGACACGGTTGGCCGGGTCGGGCGTGAAGCGCCGATCCAGCGGCACCAACGCCGACGCCTCGGCGAGGGTGATCTCGCCCAGGCACACCCGGGCCCACAGCGCGATCCCCCGCAGCTGCGCCTGCCGCGGGTCGGCGATGCGGTCCAGCGGCCGATCCAGCACATCGGCCAGGATCTGGCACCACAGATCGGAGGCCGCCCCTCCACCGAGGATGCGAATCTCGGTGACCTGCCGACCGAGGAACTTCTCGTAGTAGCCCAGGAGCCAGCGGGCGTTGAACGCCACGCCTTCGAGCACCGAGCGGATCATCGCCGCGCGAGTGGTCCGCAGCGACAGGTTGAGCCAGGTGGCCCGGATGTTCTTATCGGCCACCGGAGAGTGCTCGCCCACCAGCCACGGCGCGA
>JAUPKO010000794.1 GCA_030837395.1 Actinomycetota bacterium
AGTTGTGCAGTGGTGAGCCCATTCGCAGGGGGCAGCGAACCTTCCAGCGCCGCCGCGATGTCAGCAGGCAGGGGTCGGACGATGATGTAGTCGCCTTTGTCGACCATGACCACTGACTTGGTTCCCCAACGTCGGCGTAGCGCAGCCGGCAAGGACATCTGGCCGCTGCTGGTGATCCTCGCTTCTGTGACGGTCATCGTGGGCTCCTTCGTAATATCAATTCGTAGTTCACATTGTGATCACGGTTCTCCACATTGTCCAACGAAAATGGACCGAGTCGCTCTGGCAATCCACAGCCCGCCACAACTCGGCCCTCTAGTCGATCAATTGATGCGCGCGCTCGCTCTCGGCGTGCTCGAAGGCACTCGCCATCGCGCTGACCTCGGCACGGCGCAGCCCTCGGCGCTCAGCAATCGCTCGCCACTGGTCTACGGCGGCCACCACCAGCGCCAACTCCCGCCGCGCATCCCCCGACCCCAGCCCGAAGAACTCAGCTGTTCCAATCAACCCGTCCACAGTGAGGTCGCCACCACCGGTGGCCCCCAGTTCCGTCGCAAAGGCGCCCGCGTCGGGGTTCGGGTTGATGTCGAACGCCGGGCTGACCGCCCATCCGTTCGCCTCGCGGAGGAATCCGTGGTTTCGCAGGTGGTTGTCGGTGTTGTGCAGCAGCACGTCAACCAACGCCCGGCGCCAAAGAATGGCGAGGTCGCCGCTTGGATTTGGAGAGTTTGCAGCCACGAAGTCGGCAATCTCAAGGTAGGACCCGGTATCGCCGTCGCTGGCTTCCATCGCTGTCATCGCTGACCAGTAGCCGACTCTCTCGCCGCCACGACGTCGGTCAAATCGGGTGCTCAGCAGAACTGCACGGTCGGCAACTGAGATTAGCTGGATCGCCGCGCAAGGAACCCCCGCTGCCGCTGCAACATCGAGGGCAACGGCTTCCCACGCGCCGACGCTCCTCGTGTCGGTGTCTTCGCTTGGGAACTTCGCGATCGCCAAGGCACCGTCGCCGAGCTCGACGTGAACCTTCGGCCTAGCGCCGCCAAGCCCCGAACCGGAATCGACGAGCAACTGGATCTCGTCAACGGTGACGTCCCCTGCCAGGCTTCGTGTTGCTAGGTCGAGCAGGTAGGGCAGGTTCGTCACGGTGGGAATGGAAACCGACTTGGGCGCCTTCCACTCTCCGGCTGGTTCGGTCTGCAGCCGCAGCGCACCCTGGCGCATGTCGTCACGAATGCCGAGGAGATAGTCAGCTTCGCTAAGGAAGGATGCGCCCCCGCTCGGGGAAGCCGCGCGCTGCGCACGGGTGACGAGGCGGCGGCCCCAACGGTCGGGAGTGGAGTCGGCGAATGTGCCGAAGAGCGAGCGCCCAGGTGGCGTGTGGAATTGCCCAGCCCCTAGCGGGAGCAGAGGATCGAGGGCGTAACTGCGTGGATCGGCCAGGTAAGTGGGGTCGTAGGTAAACGTCGCTGATTGCGCTTGGCCGCGCTGGTGTGTGTAGAGGGTGCCGGCATGAACCGGATCGCCGGCAATGTCGATCGCCACGTGGATCGTCGTCATGGTGTCGGCACCCTCGTCGATCGTTTGTTGCGGACCCGCTGCGGGAGTTGCTGGTCCGCGCGGAGTCTGCCGACGTCGGTCGACATCGGGTCTACGGCGGTGACGACTTGATCGAGGATTCCGAGCACTCGCAGGATCGTCAACGTCTTCTCAAGACTGGCGCCCCGGCCTGCCTCGAGGCGGGCAACCGTGTCGGGCGAGACGTTCGCCCGCGCCGCTACCTGATCGATGGTGAGGTGGTTGAGCTTGCGCCAGGTGCGGACGTGGTCGCCAACTGTGCCCAGTGCCCGGGTCACCGCGATTGGGGTGGGTCGTGGATCAACCACGGTTGCTCCTTAGGGCGCATATTTACTGGGATAACTTTGATAATACCGCAAATAACACGACTTATTCTCGGTGAGTCCGAACCTTGTCGCTGCGACTCATCCGGGGGCCTGCAGCACCTGGGCGTCGCCAGAAACGACCAGCAGGTCGTTCCGCCACTGCGCCAAGATCGGTTCATCCGCCGCTTCCATTCGCGAAACATCCGCGGTGGTCAGCACCACGATGTGGCAGGAGTTCCCCGTCCAGCGGTGAACGAGATCTGCAACCGTTCAGCGGCAATGACCAGCGTCAGCCAGAACGAGGCGGGGGAGCAAGTCCCGGAGCGACCAGATTCGCGATATCGGTGAAGATCGAGAAGCTCGCGTTCTGATTGAGGTAGGCGCCGTCCGGACCGAATCCGTCTTGCGCGGTATTTGCGATAACGGAGATCGTCAGCTTCTCTGAGGGCAAGTACCCGCCTGATGCGCTCGACCCGTAGAAGCTCTTGGTCTGGGTGATCCAGTCACCGTTGAGCACGACACCGAATCCGTAGTTCAGCTCAGGGGTCAGCTCGCGGCACACTGGGCACGTGCCGCTGGGATCCTTCTTGCCGAATCCGACGAGTGTCGGCGCCACCTGCTGTTGATACATCTCGGGCGACACCTGGGAACCAGATCCGACGATTTCCATCGACGTTGTCATGTCGAAGATGTTGCTGGTTTGGACGGCACCATTCGCCGTTGTCCATGACGGAGTCCAAAACGTGGCTTCTTCGTAGAACGGAAGTTTGGCCGGGACCTTCAGGAACGACCGACGTTCGGAAGTGAAGGCGTGCAGGGCGGGTTCGGGAACCGCCGGAGTGCCTGCGTTGCTGCTGG
>JAUPKO010000795.1 GCA_030837395.1 Actinomycetota bacterium
CACGTTCCCAGACTGCGAGGCCGTCCCCACCTGGCGCGGTAGCGTGAAAGTCTGGCCCTTCGAGACGCTTGAGAACGTTACCCGGTCGCCGATCGGACTCCTGCGCTATCCGATACCAAAGGAATTCGGCCACCCACCCGCAGAGGTGATCGATAGGAGGCGGTGATCCCGGCTGACCGAAGACGGTGCGGACAAAGGGGACGACTTTCTTTCGATCTGCTCCGGACAGCCGTTGGGCCGCGAGCACCGCGTCACGCCAGATCTCATAGTTCGCCTGCGCGCCACGACACCGCCATTGCATAGCTCCGTCAGTCAAGATGCATGCCGCTTCCTCGAGTGCGGATTGGGCCGTCTCAGCGACTGTGCCCAACTCCCACTGACAGCGCTGCGTCCCGCCGCCTGACCGCACCCAGAGTAGATCCACGAGCCGGAGGTGCGGCGAGCCGTGGCGATGGCAGGTACATGCGCCCACACTCGTGACAACGGGGCCGATGGGGGCGGGCGAAGCGAGTGGGGTCGTCGTCATCTAGATTGACGCCTACGTCGGGCTGCCCACGGTGACGACGTGAAGAGGCGAGGCTGGGCTGGCGTCGAGGAGTGTTGCATAGCTCCTACTATTCAAGTCCTTTTCGGGTAATTGATCAAGGCTGCGATCCGGCGCGGCTGTATGACGCCTACCCCTCCTTGAGGCGTCGCCGACTACACACTGTACCTACTCGGCAGCACGGACGGTCGCGGGGCGGACACCGCGATGGAGGTTTGCGATCCCCAACGTCTCAGCCAGTCCACTGCGCGGCCTCGTTGGCGTAGATCGCTACTGACTCGCCCGGAGGATCGTCCATGCGCAGGATCTCGGCCACACCCCTGGCCCACGTCTCGGGTTCGAGCAGCTCGTAGATGAACTGGCCTACGCCGGAATTGTGGAAGATCATACCTCGGTTCTGCCACGAGATACGCAGAACATCGCCTTGGGCGGTCATGCGCCTCGATTCGCTGGGTAACAAGACCTCGACGCCGAGGCCGTGCGCCGCGAGCCGGGCCACCAGTTCATCCACCGAGATGATCAGTTCGAAGCTGACGCGGTTGCAGATGAGGGAAGCGCAGTCGACTGCGTCCAACGGGTAGAGCGCCCAAGGGACCATGAACGGTGAACGCGACGCGGTATCCGCACTGACGCCCTTGAGGTGATGCGTCGCGCCATGGATACCGGCGCGCTTCACGGCCCGACTCCGCCCGGACTCGAAGTGCACCGGGGCAGCATCCATGTCGTCACACCATCGTCGTTGGGCCGCGACGAGCGATGTAGTCACGCGCCCTGCCTTGCGAGAGCTTCATACCCTGCGCTCCGCGCTGCTTGGCTAACTGGATGCAATCGCGCAAGCTGGAGATGCTCGTGCGAAATGGGGTGTCTAACTGGACGAATCGCGCATCCGACTCTGGTATCGGCCCGTCCGAGAACGTCGCGTCGATGGCTGCTTGGGCCCGAGCCATCTGCCGTGAGTCGGTGTGTGGTTTGGCCTTGATTTCCCGGAGCCAAGTCATGCCGCCTGGGACGATCTCGGATAGGTCCGCAATACGCAGGCAGTTCGTGAGGTCGTGAAGGAGCGCGAAGTGGCCATCGTCCTTCCAGATCTCCTCAACCCTGCCAAGCTCGTACGGCAGACCGGCCTTGTTGTACATCGGTCCTGGAGAATCGTTGCGAGACAGGGCGATGATGGCTGGGCGGTCGTACCGGTAGCACCGCCATGCAAGCGCGTCACCGACGCACCGGAGTTGGCGGGCGAGCCGCTCGTGCATGAACAGCTCGAACTGCCAGGCGGCCACGTTCGTCGGGTCGGCGACGCCGAACAGGTCAATGGCGTCTGCGGGCACAGCCTTGTGAGACCGAAGCCGCTTGATCGCCTGATTGCACTTGTAGCGGCGCTCCTCGGTCTGATGGATGTCGCCGAACAGATGGCGCTGAAACTGGTCGTAGTCGCTCGGCTCATCGCAGGCCCTTAGCCAGCCGATGAGCTTCAAGATCCGCTCAAAGATCGCCTGCTGGGCTGGATGCATGACGATGGCACCAAGTAGTGCGGGTGCCATTCCGGCGAGTGGTTGGCCGGGCTTGACCTCGCCAGGGGCGATGCTCATCGCTTTGAGCCCTCCGGCTTGATTTCAGTGGTGTCCCCCCGCCGGGGCGCGTGCGGGTCGCCGAGGGTGTCGAGCATGAACTCGCACCAGAGGCGAGCCGCGCCAACGGCCAGGTGTGCGTGTCGAGCACCTAGACCGACGCGCGGTCGGCCCGGGCCATGGCCGGTGCCAGCCTTGTTGCGGAGCTCGGCTACGCCAGTGGCAACGGTTGTGACGCCGCCGAGGACGCGTTTCACGGCGTCGTTGCCGTCGGGGCCGGGCGAGGCTGAGATGGGGTGCACCTTGAGGGCACGCTGGGCTTCAAGGGCGAGCTTAGGAAGGTCCCAGGCGGCGGCGGGGGTGCGGCCGACATCGTGCACAACCACCTTGGCGGTGCTCTCGATGAGCTCCTTGGCCGACTCGATGGCCTGCGCGGGGTCGTCGGACTCGATGGCGCGGGCGATGCGGTCGAGGTGCTCACGGGATGGCTCCGGGATCAGTGAGGCTGGCGAGAGCGCCCTCCCGTGGCGACATGGCTGCGCCGCCGATGATCCGTCCGGTATCGAGCACCTGGTAGCCGTCGCGCTCGATGAGGTCGAACGCCGTCTGGGAGTACTGACGGTCGACACCCTTGGCGGTCATCTCGAAGAGGCGCACCGCCCGGGCCACCCGAGGCGGGTACGACCAGTCGACGGCGTCGAGGTATCCCTGGTAGAGCGCACGACGCTCGCCGTTCTCCCGGGGCGACGGCTCGGCGGGCGGGAACCCCTCGTCTTGCCACATGCCGTCGATCTCACGGAGCACGGTGCCGGTGGCCAGTTCACGGAAGGTGCGGCGCGTGGCACGGCCGATGAGGTCTCGGCGGGGGGCGGGTCACTCACGGTCGAAGCCTACGAGGTGAGGCCGACACAACCGCGGGATTTGCTTGTAGGGGCGGAGAGGGTGCGGAATATGGCAATACTTGTTCACGTATCACGATCATTATAGGTATCATGGGCGTCTTCTGAGAAAGCTATTGTTTGA
>JAUPKO010000796.1 GCA_030837395.1 Actinomycetota bacterium
CACGGCGATCTCGGAGACCAACCGGCGGCGCGCGCTGCAGATCGCCTACAACACTGAACACGGCATCGACCCCACCCCGCTGCGCAAGAAGATCGCAGACATCACCGACCTGATCGCCAGCGAGGCGGCCGATATCGAGGCGCTGTTGGGCAACCGACGTGGTCGCGGGGTGCCGGTGGGGCCGTTGGGCACCGGTCGGCTGGCCGAGCGCCGCGGTGATGCGCCGCTGCCGGTCGCCGAACTGGAGGGGCTCATCGCGGAATTGACCGCGAGTATGCACACCGCGGCAGAGGAACTGAACTTCGAGGTGGCCGCGCGGTACCGTGACGAGGTGGCCGAACTGAAGAAGGAACTGCGCGCGATGCGGGAGGCGGGCATGCCCGACGCTGGCGCGCCGCGGACGGGGAAGGGCCAATCGAACGCTGATTGATTAGGCTGGGGCCTGTTCGACCTCGATACGTCGTGCGGTGCCGTCCGGTGGTCCGCTGCGTTTCCCAATAAGGAAGGCATGGTCAGGTGGACGTGACAATCACGGCATGGGCGGTCACGGTACTGGCGGTGCTGGTGCTCATCGCCCTGGACTTCATGGTCGTGTCGAGCAAGCCGCACGAGGTCGGCATGAAGGAGGCCGCGGGCTGGTCGGTCTTCTACATCGCCATCGCGATCGCCTGGGGGGCCGGGATCTGGGCGATCTACGGTGCCCAGTACGGCACCGAGTACTACACCGGCTGGTTGGTCGAGAAGGCTCTGAGCGTCGACAACCTCTTCGTCTTCGTCATCATCCTGGGCAAATTCGCCGTGCCACCCAAGTACTGGCAGAAGATCCTGCTGTTCGGGATCATGTTCGCCCTCATCGCCCGGACGATCTTCATCCTGCTCGGTGCGGCCATGCTCGAGTACTTCTCGTTCACGTTCCTGATCTTCGGTCTGCTGCTGGTGTGGACCGCCGTGCAGTTGGCCCGGCACCGGGACGAGGACCCAGACGTGGAGGACTCCAAGATCGTGGAGTTCGTGCAGCGCAAGTTGCCGTTCACGAACGAATGGAACAACGGCAAGATGACCATGATGGAGAACGGCCGGCGGCTGTTCACCCCGATGCTGCTGGTGATGATCGCCATCGGCAGCACCGACGTGCTGTTCGCTCTCGACTCCATCCCCGCGGTGTACGGCATCACCAGCGAGCCCTACATCGTCTTCGCGGCCAACGCCTTCGCGCTGCTGGGGTTGCGGGCGCTGTTCTTCCTGCTCAACGGCTTGCTCGACAAGATGGTCTACCTGTCGTTGGGCCTGGCGATCATCCTCGGCTTCATCGGAGTCAAGTTGATCCTGCACTGGGCCCACGGTGTGTGGTCCTGGGTGCCCGAGGTCGACACCCTCGTCTCGCTGGCGGTCATCGTCGTGGTGCTGATCATCACGGCCATCGCAAGTTGGCTCAAGGTGCGCAACGATCCCGAGGCCATCGCCCATGCCGGTACGGTGACCCTCTCGCACCACCCCGAGCGAGATCAGGGGCCGCACAAGCTGCCGGAGGAGTGACCCATGTGTCGACTGTTCGGAATGAGTGCGGGGGACCGGCAGGTCGAGGCCAAGTTCTGGCTCCTGAACGCACCGGACAGCATGGTCGAGGAGGGCGGGCGCAACCCGGACGGTGCCGGCATCGGCTGGTTCGACGCCGGCACCGAACCGCACCTGCAGAAGCAGGCCGGGCCGGCGCCACAGGATCAGGCCTTCCTGACTGACGCAGCCACGGTGACCGCCTCCACGGTGGTCACCCATGTGCGCGATGCCACCGCCGGATCGGCGACCGTCGCCAACGCGCACCCCTTCCTGGTGGACGGCCTGCTGGTGGCCCACAACGGTGGCTTCGCCGATCCCGACGCAGTGATGGCCCAGTTGGGGGACTATGCGCGCTTCGTGCAGGGCGACACCGACTCCGAGCGTTACGCCGCCCTGATCGCGAAAGAGGCGGCCGCCCGGGACGGGGATATCGGCGCCGGCATCCTCGCGGCGGCCACCTGGATCAGCCAGAACGTTCCCATGTACTCGCTCAATGTCGTGGTCATCAAGGACCACCGACTCTGGGCGCTGCGCTACCCGGACGAGCGTGCCCTGCACCTGGCCCGGCGGGTGGTGCGACCCGCCACAGGTGCCCCGGACGACAGTTGGTCCGGTAGTTCGCAGGTAGCCCAGCATCAGGTTGCGGCGAACTCCGAGACACCCATCGTGGTGGTCGCCAGCGAGCGCATCGACGGCGACGACGACTGGCGCATGTTGCAACCCGGTGAGTTGGTTGCGGTGGACGACGACCTCACCATCACCGCCCGGCTGGCCCTACGCCGGACGCCGGCCCGACTGTTGCACCTGGCCGGGCGCGACCCGAACGATGAAGCGTTCTGACCGCCCTCGGCTTCAGCGGTTGGGTTGGAAGATGGCCGAGAAGTAGCCTGCCAGCATCGCGTCGCGTAGCCCCGTCGGCAGCGCCTCGATCAGCGCTTGAATCCCTGCGGCCTCGTCGGGCAAGGACGGCGTGCCCGACGGATCCAGCCCGGCGAAGGTGAGCAGCGCGCTCAGGGTCGGCAGGTCCAGCGCCGCCGGATCGATCTGCTCGGCAGCAGCCATGAGCTGCTCATCTGCGACGGCACGAGGTAGCACCCGAGCGTCGTCGGCGGCCGCGCGCAACGCGTCGAGGAACTCGTCAACGTTGGCAAGGGTCGTCGCTTGAACTGTGAGGTGGGCGGTGCGGGGCAAGTCGCCGACGCCGGGCTGAGCCTGGATGAACCACCCGCGGGCCTTCATCGTGTCGGCCAGAACGAAGGGGTCGACCCCGTTCGGACCGTCCGCCGCGAGCGCGATGAGCGTCGCGGCGGGTTCGCCGACGACCCGTAGGCCATCGATGTGGGCGACCGCGGACACGATCGCCTCGGTCGCCTGACGAGCCGATCGGACGAGGTCACGATAGCCGTCCGCGCCGATCCGACGGGCGACCGCCCAGGCGGCGGCCATCGGTCCGGCGGACTTGGTGCTCTGCATCGTGGTGTTGACCACCGGGTAGCCGGGCCAATCCGAGTACGAGAAGAACGCCGACATCCGGTAGTCCGCGTCGCTGAACAGCAAGAGCGAGGAGCCTTTGGGGGCATAGGCGTACTTGTGCAAGTCGACCGACAGGCTCCGGACCCCCGGCACCCGCAGATCGAAGTCGGGCAGGTCGTAGCCCAGCTGGGCCATGAACGGCAGCACCCAGCCGCCGATGCAGGCGTCCACGTGCACGGGCACCCCCATCGGCGCTGCGATCGCGGCAACCTCTGCCACCGGGTCCATGACGCCATGGGCGTACGACGGTGTCGACACCACGACCAAACACGCACGGTCACCGAGATCGGCCAAGGCGGCGCCCACGTCCTCGGGTCGGACAGTGCAGGTGATCGGGTCGACCGGCAGCACCCGCAGATCCACATCGAAGTAGCGCGCGCCCTTGATGAAGGCTGAGTGGGCGGTGATGGGAAGGACCATCGTGGGTCGCCCGGTCGGCTCGCCCACCTTCGCCCGCCACGCCTGCCGTGCGGTCTTCACCGCGAGCATGCACGACTCCGTGCCGCCGCTCGTCACCACCCCTACCGCTCCGTCAGGGCCGCCGAGCAGGTCGAGCCCCCCAGCCGACGAGGTCGTTCTCGATCGCCGCCACACTCGGGAACACCGTGGGGTCCAGGCCGTTGACGCCGCTGAACGCGACGAGTGCCTCGCCGGCGACGTCCTCGAGGTCGGCCACTCCCGAGTCGTAGACGTAGGCCAGCACCCGGCCACCGGTGGTGGGTGCGTCGGAGGTCCGCTTCGCGGCCAATTCGCTGCGGATCTGTTCTCCGGTGGCGGCTGCGGCAGGCAGGCTCATGAGGTCTCCAGGGTGGGGAGGGACGGGCCGACGGTGGCTTCACTGGGGTTGAGTCGGTAGCGGCGAAGCAGTAGCAGGCTGAGCAGGGTCAGCACGGTGGGCAGCACGGTGAAGGCGAGCAGCACGCCCGTGACGGCTGACCCCGGTTGACTCACCTGCACATCTGCGGTGGAGGAGACGAAACCGGTGATCGCCAGCACCGACAGCACCAGGGCCGGCCCGACGGCGAAACCGGCAGTCTCGCCGGCAGTCCAGTAGCCGGTGAAGGCGCCCGCCTGTTGCTTACCGCGGGCAGCGGCATCGGCGGCGATCGTGTCCGGCAGCATCGACAGCGGGAACATCTGCATTCCCGCGTAGCCGACCCCGCAGACCGCCACCAGCGCGAGCACCACTGCGACCGGCAAGACGCGCGACCCGAGCAGCAGCAGGGCGCCGGCGGTGAACGTCAGCGACGCGATCAGGTAGCCGCGCTTCTTGCCCAACCGGTGCGAGAGCTTGGCCCACACCGGCACGAACAGGATGCCCGGACCGACCAGACACACGAACAGTACGTCCGCGATGCTCTCGCGTTCGAGGATGTAGGTCGCGAAGTACTGGGCGCCGCCGAGCATCGAACTGGTGGCCAGAGCCTGCAATACGAACGTGCCCAGCAGCGCCGTGAAGTCCCGGTTGCGACGGGCGACATCGAACTGTGCCCGCAGCGAACGTTCGGACTCCTCGGCATGCAGGATGCGGGCGCGGCGCAAGCCCCACCAGCACGCGAGCATGCCCAGGCCGATCAAGGCCCCGACCACCACGCCCATCACCAGGTAGCCGGTGCGCTGGTCGGCGAAGGCGTCGCGCAGGGCCGGGGAGCCGGCGCCGAACAGCAGGATGCCGAACGTCAGAAAGGCCACCCGCCAGGCCATCAGGGTGGTGCGTGCGCCGGGGGAGTCGGTGATCTCCGCCGGTGTGGCGATGTAGGGCACCTGGAAGATCGCGAAGGCGGAAGCCGCCGCGGTGAAGGCCAGGAACACCCAGACGGCTGCCGCTGTCGGAGCGAACCCGCTGGGCACCGCGAACATCAGCGCGAACAGGACCGGCAACAGCAGGCCGCCGGCCAGCAGGAAGGGCCGCCGCGTGTGCCGCACCGACACCGAGCGGTCCGAAAGGTTGCCGACGATCGGCAGGAATACCACGTCCCAGAGTTTGGGCACGAGCAGCACGAGGGCTGCGACTCCTGCGGCCACGCCGAGGCTGTTGGTCAAATAGTAGGCGAGCAGCAGCCCGGGAACGGTGCTGAACCCAGCCGTGCCCACCGACCCGAGGGCGTACGAGATGGTGATCCGACGGTCCAGGGTCGGGGCCTGCTCGGTGGTCACCATCTGCGTTCCCGCCATGACGCCAGGTTGGGTCGTTCGGTGGTCAGGGTGGTGTCCCAACCGTGGCCGGGGTAGACCCAGGCCTCGTCGTAGGCATCGAAGAGCCGTGCCGACACGTCGGCGAACAGCTGGTCGAAGGTGTCGTCGGTGGTCCGGCCGATCCCGCCGGGGAAGAGCGAGTCGCCGGTGAGCAGGTGATGTCCGCCGGTGGCATCGGTGAAGTGGACGGCCACCCCACCGGGGGTGTGCCCGCGCAACCCGATGAAGTCGAGGGTGTTCTCGCCCAATCGGTAGGTATCGCCGTGGGCCACAAGAGTCTCGGTGGGGCCCCCAATGGCCGGTGCGTCGTCCGCTGTGGCGAGGGTCGTGGCGCCGGTGGCCGCCACGACAGCCGCGAGGGCCTGCCAATGGTCGGGGTGCGAGTGGGTAGTGAGTACGGCATCGAGACGGCCATCCGGCAGCAGCGCCAGGATCGAGTCAGGCTCGGCAGCGGCATCTACCAGGAGGGTGGAACCGTCGCGGGCACGCAGCAGGTAGACGTTGTTGTCCAGGGAACCAACCGCGAGTTTGGTGAGGATCAGCGCGCCCAGGTCACGCACCTGCGGCGCGCCCCCGGGCAGCGTCTGGCCGGTGTAGGTCATGGCCGGCCACCGGCGTTGGGGTGGACGCCGACTGGCATGGTCGATGGCATGCGAGCACCGTAGCGCCTTGCGGAGCAGGAAAGCAGCCGCAACGGGAATATAACGACATATCGCGATAGTTACGTCTTTTGATGCAGATGCATCCAGGCGGCCGGTGGGCCGCCTCCACACACAAGGAGTCCCATGAGATACCTCTCGATCCCCATTCATCCGAGTCAGGAACAGCACGACAGTTGCCGGCGGCACCACCCCGGTGCGGGCCCCGGCGGCCCTGGTCCCAGCGGCGGCCCCCCGTGGTCCGGGCAAGGTCGCGGTCACGGGCACCGTCACGGACCACGCTCCGGCATGCCTGGTGGCGGCCGCGGCCGCAGCCGGGCCGCACGCGGTCAATTGCGCGCCGCGGTGCTGCTCCTGCTGGCCAGATCGGACGAGCGTCGGGGAGGGAA